>LVBO01000603.1 GCA_001604435.1 Synergistales bacterium Syner_01 | reverse complement strand
GTCCGCGTCCGGCGACCTTATATATTTCGTCCATCATCCGGAGCGCGTTCTCGAACGCTCCCTCGTACCGATAGAGCGCCAAGAGCGTCGTCAGCTTTTCGCCCGAGAAGGGGTACTCCTTGCCGATCCCCTCCCCCACGACCATGACGAACTTCCTGTCCGCGGGGATCTCGAATCCGGCGGCCTTGCAGAGCTTCTGGGGAGCGACCGCGACAGTTTCCACAATCCGGTGTCCTTCGTCGTCCCACATCGCTTTCTTCAGCTTCTCCCGCTCCTCGTCGTTTGCGAGATAGCCGCCCTCCTTGACAAGCTGCGCAACCATTTTCTCATAGATGGAACCGTGGATGACGAGGTTGCCGTCCGCGGAACAGCCGGAACCGAAATCGGACGTCTTGCTGATGCGCGTGTTCCGTGCCGCTTCTTCCACGTCGGCCGTTTCGTCGAAGATCATCGTCGCATTCCCCGCCCCCGAGCAGTAGGCGGGTTTCCCGGAGCTGTGCGCCGCCTTGCTCATCGCGAGACCTCCCGTCGCCATGACGAGATCGCCCATTTTCATGAGCTCTTCCACGATAGCCATATTGACCTCGGTGATGCACTGAAGAAAATCCTCCGGCTCGCCGATCGACTTCAGTCCCTGGCGCATACTCTCGACGACCTCGAACGTCGTCTTTCCGGTTCTGGGGTGCGGAGAGAACACCACCACATCCCGCGCCTTCAGGGCGTAGATCGCCGTGACGATCGGCGTCAATTCCGGATTCGTCATCGGAATCAAAGATGTGATCAGCCCTGCGGGCTTGCCGTACCGCACCAGCCCCTTCTCGGGATTGACTTCGACTATCCCGACGCTCTTCTGGCGCAGCGCGTCGCGAAGCACGCCGAGGATCTTGTGCCGCTTGCCGAAGCGCCCGCTCCAGTCGCCCGCGCCGCTCTCCTCCACGCCCATCTTGCAGAAGCGGTCGAAATTCCGAGGATTCCCTGCCGCCCATGCCACGCAGCGGCACATCCTGTCCACCCGTTCCTGATCGTAGTTCTCTATGATCTTCTCCGCAGCGCGCGCTCTCGCGAAGACAGTCTCCAGAGTCTGTCGCTGCGCTTCGGTCAGTTCCTTTTTCGCCATAGCATCGTCATCTCCTTACATCCATTCGCCGCGATCGATCCGGCGTGAACCTCCAAATACACCGCAGCCGCTTGCCGGTCTACATCCTCCACGGCTCGATTTCTTCCCAGGACCAGACCCTCCACGGCTTCTCCTCGCCGCGCTTTCTGTATATATCGTTGATGTTCCAGCACCCCTTCGTCACTACCGGAGCGTTCTCCATCCGCACGTCGAGGACGCAGGGTTTGTTTGAGGCGAGCGCCTTTTCCAGCGTCGGCTTGAAGTCCTCCGCCCGTTCCACCGTGAATCCGTCGATCCCGTACGCTCTGGCGATGGCCGCGAAATCGGGGCTGTACGGTTTTCCGTCGCGCTCGAAGAGCGTGCCGAACTGATGATCGTAGTGCTGCCTCTCAAGACCGGCGATCGTCCCGAAGGCGCAGTTGTTCATCACGACCCAGACGACGGCGATATCCTCCACCGCCGCGGTTGCGAACGGAGAGACGTTCGCCCCCATGCCGCCGTCGCCGATGAGCGCGACGACCTTTCGGTCGGGGCAGGCGACCTTCACGCCGAGCGCCGCCGACGGACCGTACCCCATGGTCGCCAGACCGCCGGGAGCGACGAATGTGCCGGGCTCGTAGATATCGAACTGCTGCCCCACACCGTTCTTGTTCCATCCCACATCGGCCACCACGAATCCGTCGCGGGGAAGGACTTCGCGAAGGTCGGCCAGGATTCGCTCCGGCCGCATCGGAAACTGATCCGACTTCTGCGCTTCGGCGATCGTCGCACGGTACGCGACCTTGGCCTCGGCGATCTCCTTGATCTTCTCCGGGCGCTTCACGCCGCTGGGATACTTCCGCTTCGCCGCGGCGAGAATGGCGTCGAGCGCCATCTTCGCATCGCAGACCGCGCCGATCTCCGTCGTGAAGTTCCGGCCGATCTCCTCCTGATTGATGTCGATATGAATGAGCTTCGTCGGCGGCACGTCGAAGGTCTCGCCGAAGTACCACGAGCTGCAGTCCGCCTCGGAGAGCCTCGTCCCCACCGCCATCATCACGTCCGCCTTCATCGCCGTACTGTTGTTGAACTCCGTCCCCCAGAATCCGGTCATGCCGACGGCCAGCGGATGATCGTCCGGAATCGCGCCCTTGCCCATGAGCGTATAGAGCACCGGTATCTCAAGAAATGTCGCAAGCTCCATCAAAGCGGACGCCGCTCCCGAAGAAATGACCCCGCCTCCGGGATAAAGCACGGGATTCTTCGCTTCTGCAAGAAGCGTGGCGATATCCTCGGCTGTCTTCCCGTCGAGACCGGGCCTGGGGAGAAGCGGCATATTGTGCATCCGCTGCTCGAAGAAGCGGGTATCGATCTCCATCGAGAAGATATCCATCGGTACGGAGACGAGAACCGGTCCCGGACGTCCGGTAACGGCGAGACGGAACGCCTTGTCCATCACCTCGGGAAGCAGCTCCGGCCGGTCCACCCTCCAGGCGCGCTTCACAAACGGCTTGAAAATCTCGTACTGACTGGCATCCGCATGAAGGTTGACCTCCTGGTGCGGGTGACGGCCGAAATAGCAACTCGGAACATCGCCGGCGATGACGACCATCGGAATGGAGTTGAGCCCGGCCTCGGCGACGCCGGTCGTCGCATTCGCCAGTCCCGGCCCCAGGTGCGTCAGCAGAACGCCCGGCGCCCGGCACCCTTTCCCCCGCGAGTACCCGTCGGCCGCATGGGCGGCGATCTGTTCGTGACGAACCGAAATAAACTTGATCTTGCTCTCTTTCAGAGCGTCCAGAAAACCGATAACAGTATGCCCGCAGAGACCGAAGACCTTCTCCACTCCCCGGGCCTCCAGAAACTTCACGAGCTGAAACGCTACCAGGTCTTTTCCCATATCTTTCCGCACCTCCGTTGAAAAGTTCGCAAGCAACCGGCTTCATAATGGAATTCCCCGTGCGTTCAAGGGAAATTGCCGCAGAGTGGAAATAAAAACCATCTCTAAGAAATGATTACACAATAAGCTATCACCAACGCCTTTGTCAATACGCCACCTCTCTTTTTCCTGTCACACGGGAAAGACTTCCGTTTCTTTCTGGCACTCCTCGAAATTCCGTTGAGCGGAAATATAAACCGTTTGACAGAAATCGCTTTTTTGAGTACTGTTGTTCCGGAATGAGATGCATCATCAGCAAACAAAGGAGGGGTAGCAATGATCATGACACTTCCTCGCAGCATTTTCTTTTGCGAAGTCGGCCCACGCGACGGACTGCAAAACGAGCCCGAAACGCTCTCCGTGGAGCGAAAGATTCGCCTGATAGAGGGCGTCGTCGACGCCGGGGTCAGGATCGTGGAGATAGGCTCCTTCGTCCATCCGAAGGCGGTTCCGCAGATGGCCGATACGGACGAGGTAGCCCGAAGAATCCGTAAGGTGGAAGGAGTGGAGTACCGCGCGCTGGTCGCCAACCTCAAGGGGGTGGAACGGGCCCTTGCATCGGGAGTGAACAAACTGAAGCTCACCGTCTCGGCCAGTGAATCGCATGCGAAGGCGAACCTCAACAAAACACCGTCCGAACTGATCGACGGGTTCAAAAGCTGCACAGAGTTCGCCAGGTCAAACGGAGCCGAAGTCTCGGGAGCCATCTCCACAGCTTTCGGCTGCCCCTTCGAAGGGAAGGTCCCGCCGCAACAGGTTGCGGAAATTGCCCGGCGTCTGCACGATCTCGGCATCACGGAGCTCTCCCTCTCCGATACCACCGGCATGGCGAATCCGCGCCAAGTCTACGATCTTGCGACCCGCATGCAGAAGCTTTTTCCG
>LVBO01000102.1 GCA_001604435.1 Synergistales bacterium Syner_01 | reverse complement strand
TTCCGTCTCTCCCGCAGGAGGCGGTTCCTCTTCATGTTCCTCCCGCTTTACAAGGATGACCTCGCCCTCGGACCACTTGAGAACTTCGTTGACGAGCCCCTCGAAGGGAAGCCCCGCCTCCTTCGCCGCCGTGGTTCCGGGCGAACGCGGGGGAACGACTCCCTCCCCCGTGCCGGCTCCGGAGAAGGCGCGCTCGTTTTCTTTCTCCTGAAGGTCCTCGGGCGGTTTAAAAAGATACTGAGGAGCGACCGGTTCGCTCCAGGAAGGAACGTCTTCATCAGTGTTCGTTCCGCCGTTTCCGGAACACGGACGACGGTCGTTCCTCCAAAGAAGAAAGAGTTCCGCCTCCGGCCCGAGCAGCTTCTTCGCCTCGGATGCGAGGATATGGCAGTTTCTCTCGGAAGAAAGCACCGTGAAGCAGTATCCGGCGTCCTCGGGAAAGCGAATCTCCAGGACGCTCTCCTCCACGGCGATCGATGAGCCGACAAGAAGGCAGTAGAGCGGCAGATTCTTCTCGAAGAGACGCTTTTCCAGCTCTCGCCACCCCGCTTCGGACGATCCGCCTTCGAACGGGACGGATTCCTCCCGCGAGGGTTCGGCGGTCGGAGCGGAGAGACGCGCCGGAGCTTCGGCTTTCGAGGGAGGCTCGAAAGGAGGCGTTCCGCGAACCTCGGCTCCCCGTGCATCCTCGGCTCGTAACGCCGGACGGGCAGGAGGAACTTCGGGAGGCTCGGGACGCGGCGTATGCGCCTTCTCCTTCAGGCTCGGCCGGGAGCCTTCCGACGAGCTGCGGCATTCGAGTCCTTTCGCGGCCAGCAGGCCGGAGAGGACATCCGAGCGGAGCCCGGTGCGCACTTGCGGGATCAGTTTGGAACAGAAAAGCATCATCTCGGAGAGCTGCGATTCAGTCCAGACCGCCGCCTCTTCGCAGAGGAACTCCATCTCGCTTTCGGCGAGGGAAAGCGCCTCGAGAACAGGTCTCCCCCATCGTTTCACGGCCCAGAGGTTGCGGAAAAGGAGAAAGACGCCCTCGACAACCCTCTGCGGAGAGGCTCCTTTCTGGAACATCTCCTCCAGGAAGAGAAACGGCCGGACATTCTCCTCCTTCAGAGAGGCGATCCACCGTTCGAGGTCGGAGAGCGTCCCTCCGCCGAGCAGACGGTCGGCGGCCTCCATGGAGACTTCGCCGTTGCCGAGCGAGAGAGCCTGTTCCATCAGGGAGAGCGCGTCCCGCAGGGCTCCGTCGGCGTGCCGCGCGATCTCGCGAACCGCCCTCGGGTCGAAGGGAACGCCTTCCTTGTCCGCGACCAGCTCAAGCCGGGAGCATATGGCGCGCAGCTCTATCCTGTGGAAAGGAATATGCTGGCATCGGGAGCGTATTGTGACCGGCACCTTGTGCGGCTCCGTGGTCGCGAGGATGAAGACGACGAAGGGAGGCGGCTCCTCGAGCGTTTTCAGCAACGCGTTGAAGGCCGAGATGGAGAGCATGTGGACTTCGTCGATGATATACACCTTCCATTTTGCGGAAAACGGAGAGAGGGAGACGTGCGTCTTGAGCTCCCTTATTTCCTCGACGCCGTTGTTGGAAGCTCCGTCGATCTCGACGACGTCGAGGCTGTCCCCCGCGCCGATGGACACGCACTGCGCGCACTCGCCGCACGGCTCGTAGCCGTCCTTGAGCTGCGTGCAGTTCAGCGCCTTGGCAAGGAGCCTCGCCGCGGATGTCTTTCCGCAGCCGCGCGGCCCGGAAAAAAGCCAGGCATGGGCGACTTGCTCTCGCTGAAGCGCCTTCTTCAACACTTCGACGACTGTCTCCTGGCCGGCGACTTCGTCGAACGACCGGGGCCTGTATCGGCGGTAGAGAGATACGGACACGGAGTACTCCCCTTTCAAAGGGTCGAGTCTGATCGACCGGAACTGCATGCCGGAAGAGCGAACTCCTCCTGATGGGAAAATGCACAAAAAAGATGCGGGGGCCGGCAATCTCTCCCCCGCATCTATTGTACCATCAGAAATCAGCGATGATACTTTGCGCTTCGATGTTTGTCCAGAGCGTCTCCGAGAGCCTGGACAAGCGAGGCGCGGAGCTCGCCGAGAGGAGGAACGCCTTCCGGAAGGGGTTCCCGGGCCACAAGCGCGGGACCGATACGAAGCGCCCCTTTGCCGTCGAGGTCGAGAACCTGTATCTCGTAGGGAGGCGTCTCCATCTGCAAAAAGGCGTCGATCGTTTCAACCGCTTTCCGGAGAAGCGCGGCGCCTTCGTCGGTCTTGTTCGAACGCCAGATCTCCGCCCCGTCGAGAGTGAGCACAAGATGCGTCCCGGATTCGGCCACGGCGGGACGCAAAAGACCCAGCGCCCGTTTTCTTTGGATCGGGACGTTCATTTCGTCCGCCATCTTCAAAATATAGTCGACCCTCTCCGAAAGCTCCGGGTGGGTCATGAAAACTCCCGGATCAACATACGGATGCTTGAGCTGGTCGAAGATCATGGCCTCAAGCGAAGTCACCATCGCAGCGGGAGGGAATCCCGCTGCGACGAGCATGCGGAACCCCTCTTTGTCGGCCTCGCGTTCGAGGTCCTTGCTGTAGGAGTTCGTCACCGCCACCTGCGCCAGGCTGGTCATAATCATCGGCCCCGTAGCGCCCTGGGTGGCGATCATCAACGCCAAAGCGGCGAGAGAAATTTTCGACGAACGGGCGGTCTGGATCATCACGTGCCGCCGATCCGCATGGACGAGCTCGTGCGCCAGGATCGCCGCGATTTCGGCGTCGGTCCGCAAAAAGTCCAACATTCCGGTGGTGAAATAGACAATCCCTCCGGGGAGGCTGAACGCATTGATCATATCTTCCCGCACGATGCGCGCTTCAAACGGAAGAGGCCTCGTCGTGTGGGGAAGCAAGCGGGCGAGAAGCATCCCAAGGCGCGCAGTCCGCGCGGGATCCGTTACACGTTCCCATTTTTGTTCAACTTCAGCCGCTACTTTTTTTCCAAGAGCGATCTCTTTTGCCAATTCGTCGGCACAAAGGGGGGAGACTGCCAGAAGAAGCAGGCAACAGGCCGGGAAAATCAATTTTCGGACGACGTTGAATGTCATGGCAAACGAACCTCTCATACTCCTCCCGCTTTTGAATACCCTTGCAGAGCTTTTTTCCCCCGGCTCACCTGGGCCATCTGGCTTCGGAGAGAATCAACATGCTTTTCCAAAAGCCCCTGGACGCGGATTTCCTGTTCCAGTACCTTTCCGGCGACATCCCGAATCACGGAGAGAGAGGCTTTCAAATCGCCCGCTCCCTCGCCGAGAAGCTCTCCCAAGCGACTCCAGAACGAAGGGCCGTCTCTCCCTTCGGAGAGACCGAGCGACGAAGAGATGGAACTCCATCCCTCGTGGATTTTTTCCTGACGGGAGATAACGTCCTGCTTTTCCTGCAGAACATCCAAAAGACATTCCATATCCTCTTGGAGAACGCACTCCTCTTCTTTTTCTACGAGAAGAGCAAGTTCGTTGAAAAGCGCGAGCTCGGAGGAAACGAGGCTGGACAATGTTTTTTCAAGATCAGCCTGCAATATTCAACCCTCCAACCGGAACAGCGCGAGCCTCCTCTTTCGTAGCGGAGGCTCCCTGAAGATGCGGCACAGGCTTTTCGATTCCCGCCTCTTCCGCAAGTTTCACAATAACTTCCTCCCACGTGGTCCGAAGCTCTTCGAGCATTCCTCTGACGATGGAAATCTTCTCGCGGTCCTTGCCCACGTTCGCTTCGACGAGCATGAGGTACATGAAGTCGTAAAGCCGCATCAGGTTCTGCGCAACCTCGCCCCCCTCTTCGACACGGAGCGTCACCATCAACTCGCGGAGAACATCCTGGGCTTTTTGAATATTTTTATTCGCCTCGTCGAAAACACCGGCTCCCAAAGCGTTCTCCGCTCCCTTGCAACTCTTGATGCCGATATCGTATGTTATAAGGAGAAGCTGCTCGCGAGAGGCTGTGTTCACTTTGTTCGCCAGGTAGACTGTTTGGGCGTTCTGTGCGTTTTTCGAATCCATCGTGGAGATCACTCCTTTCTCTCCATTTTGTTTCGGCAAAGAAGAGAAAAACCCTTACCGGAAACAGCGTTCTTTCCGACGGTACGCATCGAACTTTTCCCGTCCGGCTCCATGCCGGGCGAAGAAAAAGAGGGAGCCGCATCCTGCCGCAGGACACGCCCCCCCTTTGAGAAAAACTACTTTAAAAAAGAGGCGGCATCCGAAGCGGCGGCAACCGAAGCCTTCCTGGTCACCGTGCCGGAAGACAGTTCAACCATTGCAGGAAGGGATCCAAGGGCGAACTTCTCCACCATCCGATGGTTTTTGTAGCCGTCGATAAGGGCGACCTTCTTCCCGCTCCGCTGCGCGATCGCTTCAATCTCGTCCGAGAGCTTGACCTGCTCCCGTTCGATGCTGGAGTAGAAGAGAGCGACCACGTGCTCGGGCTCGACGAGAACGGAACGCAAGTGCACCTGTTCGTTGATGTAGGACGAGGCGCTCATCGCCGCGATCGCGCCGTCGGAGGCAGCGGTAACCACCTGCCGGAGCCCCTTGTCTCGCACGTCGCCCGCCGCGAAGATACCTTCGACGGACGTCTCCATGGCGTCGTTCGTCTTGATCCAGCCGCCTTTGGCCGCGTCCACAAGGCCGCGGATACACTCGTCGTGAGGGGATTGGCCGACGAACATGAAGACGCCGGCTACGGGAAGGTTGGAGACCTCTCCGGTCTTGATGTTCTTCAGGACCAGATTCTCGACCATGCCGTCGCCCTCGATCTTCTCGACGACGGTGTTCCATACAGGGACGATCTTCGGGTTCGAAAGGGCGTGCTCGACCGCGGCCCTGTCCGCACGGAATTCGTCTCTTCTGTGGATGATGAAGACCTTCGAAGCGAAGTTCGTGAGGTAGACGCCCTCCTCGACAGCCGTGTTGCCGCCGCCGACGACCGCGATCTCCTCGCCTTCGAAGAAGGCGCCGTCGCAGACCGCGCAGTAGCTGACGCCCTGGCCGATATGTTCGGCCTCGCCCTCGCACCCGAGCCTGCGGAAGTACGCTCCGGTTGCGATGATGACCGCTTCGGCTTCGATCTCGCCCTTGTTCGTGACGACGACCTTGGAATCGCCGCGCACTTCGACCTTCGAGACATCGACATCGCGGAATTCGGTCTTGAACTTCTCTGCGTGGCTCCTGAACATCCTTGCAAGTTCCGGACCGGAAGCATGCTCCACTCCGGGCCAGTTTTCTATTTCCTCGGTGATGTTGATCTGCCCGCCCGGTACGCCCTTTTCGAGAAGAAGCACGTCAAGGCCCGCTCTTCTTCCGTAGATAGCTGCCGACAACCCGGCCGGTCCCGCACCGATGATTACAAGCTCCCTTTTTTCCATGACGAAACCATCCCTCCAGATAAGACACATGATCTCTCTTTGAAATTATACACGACGCCATGCGATTACGCGAGGCGACTTCGAAAAATCCTCAAAAATTCCATCCAATTCAAAGCAATCGGGGGCGATATCCGCTAAAAAGGCAATCTGTTCTCCGTCGCCCGCTTCGAAGAGAAGGCTTCCTCCGCTGCGCAGCATCCATTTTCCTGCGATGAAGAGCCGCCTGTAGCAATCAGCTCCGTCGATTCCGCCGTCGAGGGCCGAGAGCGGCTCGTAGCGCACTTCCTCCATGAGCGAATCGAGCCGGTGCGTGGGTATGTAGGGGGGGTTGCTCACCAGCATATCGAGAGATGCGCGGGATACTGGAATGTCGTCGGGCGCGCGGGAGTGCCATAGAAGGCATCTTGAGAGAACACCCCACTGTTTCAGGGTGTTCCACGAGGCGCGGAGCGCCCGCGGGTTGCTGTCCGCCGCGACGACGAACAAAGAGGTGTTTTCGCAGAGGAGGGAGAGGGCGATGCATCCGCTCCCCGTCCCCCAGTCGAGCACGGATCCGCCCTCTTGTGGAAGGCGTTCCAGCGCTCTCTCGACGAGCAGCTCCGTCTCCGGCCTCGGTATCAGAACACCCGGAGGAGTCGCGAGCGTGCGGCCGAAAAAATCCCAGGATCCAAGAATATACTGAAGAGGCTCTCTTCGCGATCGCCGTTCGGAGACGCGCATCAGTTCCGATAGATTCTCTTCGGTAAGTTCGAAATCGGGTCTGGCGCGAAGGAACGCGGACGAAACTCCGCATGAAAAAGAGAGGATCATGTCCGCTTCGAGGCCGGGAGAAAGGACTCCCGCCGCGGAAAGTTCACGGACGAGCCTTCTCCTGGCCTCGGCTGCGGTCATGTTAGTTCGCCTCGATGGCGTGGAGTTTCTGCGACTGGTCCGCCATGGTCATGGCGTCGACAAGTTCGTAAAGATCGCCGTCCAGATACTGGTCCAGCTTGTAGAGGGTCATCCCGATACGGTGATCGGTGATTCTGTTCTGCGTATAGTTGTAGGTCCGGACCCGTTCGGAACGGTCTCCGGAGCCGATCTGCCCGCGGCGCTCGGAGGCGACCTCGTCGTTTTGCTTCTGCAGCTCCAGGTCGTAGAGTTTCGCGCGAAGATACGCCATGGCCTTCACCCTGTTCTTCAGCTGCGAACGTTCGTCCTGGCAGGTAACCACGACGCCCGTAGGAAGGTGCGTAATTCTGACCGCGGAGTCGGTCATGTTGACGTACTGGCCGCCCGCGCCGCTCGAACGGTAGGTGTCTATTTTCAAATCCTCGGTCCGGATCTCCACATCGACGTCCTCCACTTCGGGAAGCACGGCCACCGTAGCCGCGGAGGTATGTATCCTCCCCCCGGCCTCGGTAGCGGGAACGCGCTGCACCCTGTGCACGCCGCTCTCGAATTTAAGCTTGCTGAACACACGGTCGCCGTCGATCCGGAAGATAATCTCCTTGTACCCCCCGATACCGGTCTCGTTGTAGTCGACGATCTCCGTCCTCCACCCCTCGCGCTCCGCGAAACGGGTGTACATGCGAAAAAGGTTCGCGGCGAACAGCGCGGCTTCCTCTCCGCCCGTTCCGGCGCGGATTTCGACGATCACGCTCTTCTCGTCGTTCGGGTCCTCCGGAAGAAGAAGGAGTTTCATCTCCTCTTCGATCTCCCGAAGACGGTCTTCCTTCGCCGAGAGTTCGTCCCGGGCGAGCGATTCCATTTCGGGGTCTCCGCAGTGGAGCAGCGACCGGGCTTCTTCAAGGTCTACCGATACTTTCCTGAATTCGCGGTACTTCGAGACGACGGGGCCGAGCTTCGCGTGGCGCTTCGCCAAGACCTGCAACTCCTTCATGTTGGAGTGAAAGGCGGGGTCGGCCATCTTTGCTTCCGTTTCTTCAAAATCCCTTTCGAGTTCGCTCAGCTTGTCCTGAAAGTTCATTCAGAGGGCGCCTCCGCCGCAACAGGGGAGAGTCTGCGTCCAAGCGCGGTCTCGAGCGACGTCAGTGCGACTTCGATCTGCTTCACGTCCGGTTCCCGAGTCGTGAGGTACTGGAAGGACATGGCGGGAGCCATGAGAATTCTGCCGAGGAGACCGGCGCAGGAGGCGCCTTTGATGATCTCGTAGGAGATTCCCATGACCAGCGGAAGAAGCACGATTCTGCTGCCGATCCTCCAGAGGATCGAGCCGCTTCCCGCGACGGAGAAGACAACGATGCTCACCGCCACGACGATAAGGAGGAAGGACGTGCCGCATCGCGGATGAATCCGCGAAAATTTGCTTATGGACTCGGGCGTCATCTCGGCGCCGGACTCGAAGGCGTTGATCGTTTTGTGCTCCGCGCCGTGGTAGCGGAAAACTTGCCGTATTTCGCTCCAGAGCCCGATGCCCCCCACGTAGGTGAGAAAGACGAGCCCTCTGACGCATCCTTCGAGCACGTTCTTTCCGGTTTGCGTCAGTCCCCATGAAGCGACCGCAAGATCGGAGAGCCAGAGCGGCAAGGCGATGAACAGACCGACGACCGCGCCGATGGCGACAAGCACCGAGAGGAGGAACTCCTTCGGCGTAATCTTTTCTTCTTCACCGACGGCGATTTGCGCGGACTTGTTCAACGCGCGAAACCCGACCGTCATCATCTCCACCATCGTCACGACGCCGCGAAGAATCGGGAGTTTCCAAGGCATCCGCTTCGTCCGCGAGAAGCTTTGCCACGTCTCGTTTTCGATCTCTCCGTCCGGTTTCCTGACCGAAAGTCCCCAGCGCTCGGGTCCCTTCATAAGAACGCCTTCGATGACCGCCTGGCCGCCGACCGGCATTCTCTTCCGCTCAAGCCCTTCCGCAAGGAAGAGGAGCATCGATGCGAATATTCTCTTCATAGTCACCTCATATATTCTTTTCATCCAATAGTTCTTCAAGCGACGCGAACGGACGGCCGCAGGGAGTCTTCTCCTCGCAACGGCCGCGAATCACGCAGGACGGCCCCGCCGTCTCGAAGAGCAGGGGCGCCGCCTCGCGCGCCGCGACGAGCATCTCCCGCGCCAGATTGCGGATTTCCCACTGCGCCCTGCGACAGAGCCGCAGCGTGAAAAAATGATGCAGCTCCCGCGCGTTCATCGTCATGACGAGCCGCGTGCTCCATCCATGGGGCAGAATATAGCGGGCGTCCTCCTTCGGAACGCCGTTTTCGACGAGCTTCCGATAGAGAGCATGCGTCGATCCGGACATTTCGAGAAACTCGTCTGCGAGTTCGGGACGTTCTGCAATGGAGGGGGGC
>LVBO01000602.1 GCA_001604435.1 Synergistales bacterium Syner_01 | reverse complement strand
TCCCACGCGTTGTAGTCCTGTCCCACGGGCGCCTTCATGATGCCTTCGCGCACCATGTCCTGCCAGAGCTTCACGATGGCCGTGCCCTCGGGCGAGTCGAACGCCGTCTTCTTTTCATCGGCCGAGAAGATGCTTCCGCCCTGCTGGAAGACGCCCGCCTCGTAGAACCAGATGTCGATGGGCGTGGAGAAGCCGAAAATCCCCTTCTCCGCGTTCGTCAGCTTCCGCGAGAATTCGACCAGCTCGTCCCATGTCCGCGGCCCCTTCTCGTCGAGCCCGGCCGCCTTGAGCATGGTCCTGTTGACGTACAGAATCGGCGTGCTGCGGCAGAAGGGGACGGCGACGAACTTGCCGTCGATGTAGGAGTTCTTCATCAGTCCTTCGAGGAAGTTCGCCTGTTCTTTTTCGGCGAACCAGGGGCCGAGGTCCGCGAGGGCGCCGGAGTAGCCGAACTGCCCCACCTGCGCCACCTCCAGCAGCGTGACGTCCGGCTGCGTGTTCGAGACGATGCTCGACTGGAGCTTCGCGGCGTTCTGATAGTAGTCGCCCTGGGAGATGCCCTTCACTTCGATCGCGCTTTGCGACTTGTTGAACTTATCGGTTAACTCTGCGATGAATTCGCCGTTCTTTCCTCTGAGGGAGTACCAGAAGTCCAGATGAACCTTCTCCGCCGCTTCCGCCGTTCCCGCCATGCACGCCGCTCCCAGCAGAGCGGCCGCGACGATGGAGACCGCTCCCTTCTTCAAACCGTTTTCCGTGAAAAAAACCGACTTTCCCATTGTGTGTTCACCTCTTCTGTATGTATGGTTTCGTGTATGTTGTGACATCGGTTCTACTTGATGCCGTTATAGGCGAAGGCGCGTTTGATCCATCGATTGGCGGAGACGTAGGCCAGAAGGACGGGCGCGACGAGGATCATGTTCGCCGCCATCGTGGTGTGCCAGTGCTTCACGCCGCCGTCGGCGTCGATCAGCCGCACGACCGCCAGAGAGAGCGTCCGCACGCTCTCGTCGTTCGTCATGGAGAGCACCCAGAAGTAGTCGTTCCAGTGCGAGATGAACGAGAAGAGCACGAACGTCATCAGCGTGGGAATCACCGAGGGAAGAAGCACTCTGCGGACGATGACGAACTCGGATGCCCCGTCGAGGCGCGCCGATTCCACGATCTCAGCCGGAATTTGCCGGAAGCTCTGCGTCAGCAGGAAGATTCCGAAGGCCGACGAGGCGAAGGGGAGGATCAGCGGGACGTAGGTGTTGATCATCCCAAGACGGCTGAAGAACAGATAAAGCGGAAGAAAGGTCACCTGCGGCGGGATCATCAGCCCCGCGATGACGAGCGTGAAGAGCGGTCTGGAGAAACGGAACCGCTTGAAGGCGAAGGCGTAGGACGCGGGGAGGATGACCGCGAGCTGTATCAGGATGATGCCGACGGCCACAGCGACGCTGTTCAACGCCGCCGCGGGAAAGTTGCTCGAGTTCCATACCGCCGGGAAGTTTTCCCACATGAAGACTTTCGGCAACAGCGCCGGAGGAAACCGGAGCGTTTCGGCGAGCGTCTTCAGCGAAGTGCCGAACATCCAGAAGAAGGGGAAGAGAAAGAACGCCCCCAGAGCGAGCAGCGCCAGCGCCTCCAGTAGTTTGAAACAGCCCCGCGCGACGGACGCCCGAAGAGCGTCCGCGTCCGAACGGGAGGACGCGCGGGGCGCCGCGCTATCTATAGTGAACCCGTCGTGAAAGGAGTTTGAAGTTGGCATAGGTCACGCCTCCTGCGATGAGCATCAGGACGACGGCTCCCACGGAAGCCTCGCCGATCCTGTAGAATTCGAAACCCGTCTGGTAGATCCAGTGGACGAGCATGTTGCTGGAGTTCAGCGGTCCTCCTCTGGTGAGCACGTGCACCGAGTCGAAGACCTGGAAGGACGCCGTCACGTTGACGATCAGCAGAAAGAAGAGCGACGGCGAGAGCAGCGGAATCGTGATGCGGAAGAGCGTGCGCAGCCTTCCGGCTCTGTCGAGGCGCGCCGACTCGTAAATTTCCTTGGGGAGACTCTGGAGCCCGGCGATCAGAATCAGGGCGTTGTACCCCAGGCTCTTCCAGACGCCGATGAAGACCAGCGAGAAGAGGGCGCTCTTTTCGCTTTCGAGCCACATGATCTTCCCCTGCCCGAAGCGCGCGAGCAGCGCCTGAACCCCCGAAAAATCCAGGATGTAGTTCAGCAGCCCGATGTCCGGCTCCATGATCCACATCCACAGAATGCCCACCGAGACCATGGAGACGATATGCGGCGTGAAGATGGCGGACTGGGCGAGGTTCTTGACGATGGAGTTCTCGTTCAACCAGAGGGCGAGCAGCAGCGCCAGCGCCACGGAGAGGGTCGTCATCAGCGCCATGTAGACGCAGCTGTTGGAGAGCACCTGCAGGAAAGAAGCGTTCGAGAAGACGCGGACGTAGTTCGCCGCTCCGACGAACCGGCGCGTGTCGCTCAGCATGTCCCATCTGTGGAAACTCAGCCAGACGGCGAAGAGAATCGGATAGATCATGAAGAGCGCGCTGCCCGCGAGCGCGGGAAGCGTCAGCAGGTAGGCGGAGTTGAAGCGCCGTCTACTCATGGCGGGACCGCAGTTTCTCCATGAGGGTTCGCTCCCGCTCCTGGTCGGCGACGCGCCGTCCGTCCTTTTCGAAGAAGGCGAACGCGCCGACGGGGATGTAGAGTTGGACCTCGTCGCCGGGGGCGATGTCGTCCAGTTCGCTTTTCACCATGTCGCGCCCGTACGGAGTCTTGAAGCAGTAGAGCGTGTCGGCGCCGAGAATCTCGCGCGTGACCGCGCGCCCCCCCATACGGACGACCCCCCCCTCCGGAGCGGAGAAACGCGCCGCGCGCGGGCGGAACCCGAACATCGCCTCGTCGCCCAGCGGATGGACGTTCATTCCGGGGTCGCCGATGAACTGGGCGGTGAAGACGCAGTTCGGAGAGGCGTAGACCTCTCTGGGAGTCCCTTTCTGGAGCACCTTGCCCCCGTCCATGATGACGAGCTGCTGCCCCATCGTCATCGCCTCGATCTGGTCGTGCGTGACGAAGACGAAGGTGGAGCCCAGCTTCTGGTGCAGCTCGATCAGCTCCGTCCTCATCTGGTTTCGCAGCTTCGCGTCGAGGTTGCTCAGGGGCTCGTCCATCAGAAAGACCCTCGGCTTCTTCGAAACCGCGCGCGCCAGAGCCACCCGCTGCCGCTGTCCGCCGGAGAGCTTGGAGGGCAGCGAGTGCGCGTACTCCTGCAAGCCGACCATCTCCAGCACGCTCCCCACGATCTCCTCCCGCTCGGTCTTGGGGACGCGCGCGTTCTCCAGTCCGAACTCGATATTCTGCCGTACCGTCATGTGCGGGTAGATCGCGTAGTTCTGGAAGACGAACGCGATGTCCCGCTTTCCGGGCTCGCGGTCCGTCACATCCGCGCCGCCGATGAAGATGCGCCCCTCGGTGACGCTCTCCAGCCCTGCGATCATCCGCAGGGCGGTCGTCTTTCCGCAGCCGGAAGGGCCCACCAGGACGGTGAACGAGCCCTCCTCCACCTTCAGATTCAGCTTCTCGATCACTCTGTTCTTTCCGTCGTACACCTTGGTCACGTTATGGAACTCTATACGGGCCACTCCGGACTCACCTCCGTATCGTCGATCGGAGGCGAGCATACCAGCCGGACGTAATGGAGGTGTTGCGCGGAGGTAACGCTATTGTGGCGAAGCGGAGACGAAACGGTAATGTATCGGTAGCTGCGGAATCGTCATTTTTTATTTCCACCATCGATGAAAAACTGCGAAGGACTTGGCACACGAACGGGTGACGCTTTCATGTGTTTCGGACATCGTCTCTTCCTTCGGGTGAAGAGGCGGGATACTCTTTTAAGAGGTTCGCAGAGTATTCGTAAGAAAAAAATATAGTTTGATTGCAAAAAACGGGTCCATTTTTGTAGATTCCATTCTTTCATCTTTCCCGATGGGATTTCTGGTGCTTTTCGTTATCAAGAGAATCGGGATCTGTATTTTTTTTCTACAAAGGTCTTGACGCGTCTTCTTTCTTCGTCGGAAGTAACAAATCCCCTCGCTCCTTTCTCTTTTTTTTATATTG
>LVBO01000101.1 GCA_001604435.1 Synergistales bacterium Syner_01 | reverse complement strand
GCTGCAAACGGTTCAAGAGTATCTTTATTAAAAATATTTAGGTGTCAGGTGAAAAAATGGTAAATAAAGGGAAATTTGAAGATGTTGAGTTTATGGTACTGTCGATTCTTTATACGGATGTCGCTCCTTTAGGCGCGGGAACGATACGGGAACTTTTGGAAGAGCGAGGGGTTGCGCTTGGGGAGGCTACGGTTGGCCGTATTCTGAAACGACTTGACTCGCAGAGGTTTGTTGAGCGTGTCGGCTTTCAAGGGAGGCGTATTTCCGAAGAAGGGCGAAAAAGGTACGGAGAACTCAGCCTGAGGAGTGTTCGGAACAAGTCTGCGGAAGCGTTTATCGATGCGTTGAAAGGAGAAGGCGGGCAGCATTTGCATGATGTGCTTGTGGCGAGGAGGGCGTTGGAATCTGAAGCGGCGGCCCTTGCTGCGCGAAACGCCACTTTGGCGCAAATAGAAGAAATGAGGGCGATTCTTCAAGAGATGGATCTTCTGCTTTCGTCCGGCAGAAGTATGGCGGCTACCGACAGAGAATTTCATAAAAAAATCGCACGAGCTTCCGGAAACAAGGTGCTGGAATATGCTTTGGATGTAATTCGGCAAAACGGCGAGGATTCGAATTTGGTGGAGTTTATCAGGTGCAGTGCGGGAAGCGCTATCGGACGAGATCACAAAGAAATTTTCAAAGCTATCGAAAAGAGGGAGGAAGAGCGCTCGAGACTCCTTATGACGGCCCATCTGAATAATATTCTTGAAGATCTGAATCGCTTCGAGGAGGATCAGCGGGGAAGAACCATGAATGCAGGATGAGCTCCATGGAAGAAAGCGTTCCAAATAATCTGTCTTGAGGAGGGGGAAACGAAATGAACAAGGTTGTCAGACGATGTGTGTGCAGTGTCGCGTTGTTTTTATCGGTCGCCGCGCCCGTGTGGGCGGCTCCGCAGTTCCTCACCGTTGCGGGAGGTCCTGTGGGAGGAGAGTGGTATATTCTTGGCGGGATTCTCGCGGAAATTGCCAAACCGGCATTGCCTGAAACGAAGATCAATGCGACGACAGGCGGGGCCGTGGCCAATCTGACAAGCGTTCAGCGGGAGAGAGTCGATGTCGCGACGACCCAGGATCAGCTTCTGTTTATCGCAAGGAAAGGCGAGGGAGCGTTTGCGGAGGCGGGTTCCCACGAAGACGTGGTGGGTCTTGCGTATCTCTCCGAAATTTTTATGGGAGTCTTTTTGGTGCGTGAGGACTACGCCGTCAACTCATTGGATGAAATCGTGGAAAAGAAGCTGCCGATCCGTCTTCTCACAGCGCCCAAAGGCTCTTCTCCTTCCGCCGCGACCGAGCGCATGTTGGCTGAGTACGGAATAACCCCTGAGAAGCTGAAGGAGTGGGGCGGCTCCATAAATTACGTATCGTACGCGGAGTCAAGTTCTCTTATCAGCGACGGACACGCCGATGCCTATTGCGGGCCGATAATGCCCGCAACCATAGAGCTCTCTGTGAATCGGAAGCTCAAAGTGCTGTCTGTGAGCGAAGTGGTTCTTACCGCTTTAAACGAAAAGTATAAATACGGCGTTTCGTTCATCCCGGGAGGATCCTATTCGTTTATTCCCGCCGATACCAAAGTCTTTACTGAATCGCCGATCCTTGTCGTGAATCGAAAGATGGATGAAGAGGTGGCGTACAAGCTTGTCAAAGCTATCGCGGAGAACTACGAACGTATTCGCGAGGCAGGGCCTACCTACAAGAACTTTTCTCCAGAAAAGATGTCCAATATAATCGGCGGCCCTGTTCACCCTGGCGCGGCGAAATTCTATCGCGATATTGGACTAAATTGAACAGAGTCCAGGGCAGTGTGCTCGCTACCGGGGAAATGGCTTCCCCGGTAGCGTTTCCCGAAGAACTGCGGAGGGTAAATCATGGTTTCCGAAAATAAAATTCTCTCATTTTTTCTGACCGGGCTTTCCAGCGTTTTTATTGCGTTTCACCTGTTTACCGCCATGTACGGGACCGTTCCCGTGCAGCTCCAGAGGAGTTTCCATCTTTCGTTGGCGGCGATGATCGGTTTTTTATGTTACCCATGTTGTAAAAAGCTCGGCATACGATGGTGGGATGTCCTGCTGGCATCCTTCGCAGCTCTTGCATTCGGCTACATTGCGCTCAATTTCGATAGAATCGCCCTGCGCCAGTCTTTAATAAGCCCTTTATCGGTATTCGATCTTCTCATGGGCGCTTCGGTTCTCCTGCTCGTTCTCGAGATGACGCGGAGAGTGGCAGGACTGGTTTTGAGCATCGTCGGATGCGTCGCCCTTGTGTATATGTTTTTTGGAAGATATTTCCCCAGAATGATTTCCCACCCCGGTTTCTCTCTGCAGGATATCATAGATTACCAGATTTACGGTTTGGACGGAGTTTACTCTATGCCATTGGGTATTTCCGCAACCTATATCGTGCTTTTCATTATTTTGGGGACGCTCATGGAGTACTCGAAGACAGGCGACGTCATAATGGATCTTGGAAAGATCGCCGCTGGAAAGTACAGAGGGGGACCGGCGAAGGTCGCGTGCGTCACTTCGGCGTTTTTTGGGTCGATTTCGGGAAGCGCCGCCGCCAACGTATACGCGACAGGAACGTTTACAATCCCGATGATGAAAAAAATCGGGTATAAACCCTCCATCGCAGGCGCCGTCGAAGCCGTCGCCTCGACGGGGGGGCAGATTATGCCCCCGATAATGGGCGCTGCGGCTTTCCTGATGGCCGAACTTCTGGGTATCCCATACCTCCAGGTGTGTAAGGCCGCGCTTATTCCGGCCGTTCTCTACTATGTTTCCCTTATTCTTGTCCTTGATTTCGAGGCGGCAAAAGAAGGAATCAAGGGACTCTCCAGGGATCAGATACCTTCCTTCCGTTCGGTTGTTTCCCGATTGTATCTCCTGCTCCCTCTCGTGCTTCTGGTAACGGTGCTGATACGGGGCTACACCCCATTTCGGGCTGCCTTTCTGGCTATTCTTGCAAGCTTTTTCCTGAGCATGCTGCGTTCGGAAACGCGTTTTTCATTGCGTTCTTTTTTTGAGGCTGTCTTTGTCTCCGCAAAGAGAACGGTGATGATCGCAGTGGCCTGCGCTGCTGCCGGCATTGTCATCGGCGCGATTACCCTCACCGGAATCGGACTCTCTCTTTCGAGCATCATTATGACGCTTTCGGGCGGCAATCTCTTGCTCGGGCTTGTTCTCATCATGTTGTGCTGCATCGTGATGGGCATGGGCACGCCGACCACAGTCGCCTACGTCATTGTGGCGACCCTTGGCGTGCCTGTCATGCGGAACTTCGGCTTCGACCCGATTCCTTCGCATTTTTTCGTTTTCTACTTCGCCGTGCTCTCGATGATTACTCCTCCTGTGGCCATCGCCGCATATGCTGCCGCCGATATCGCCAAAGAGGATGCGATGAAGATAGGTTTCCAATCGATAAAGATCGCTACGGTGATTTTTATAATTCCGTTTGTTTTCGTTTTCGACCGAGGCTTGCTTTTCGATGCGCCCGTACCCACCATCATCTTCAGAACGTCCGCCACTCTGGTGTCGATCGTCTTTTTCGCCGGAGCAGCCACCGGATGGCTCTTCAGGCGGCTCAATATATTCTGTAGAGTTCTTCTTGTAGCGCTCTTTCTGACGGTGAACGCACCGTTTGTTCCGTTGTCGTTGGCAGGGATCGGAGGCGGTCTGGCCGTCTGCTTGTGGGTTTTTTTCGCGCAAAGAGATTCGGGGTTTTCGGACGAAAAACAACATAAAGAGACTATTATGAGGAAGGATGATCTGGTATGACGAAAGAATTGGTTCGCCCTTCGGGGTCGTGGGTTGCTTTGATAACGCCTTTTACCTCGAACGACGAGGTCGATATGAAGGGGTTTGAAAAGCTGGTGGATTTTCACGCGGCGAACAAAACGGACGGCGTTGTGTTTATGGGCTCCACCGGAGAGGCGCCATCTCTCTCGTTCGAGGAAAAGAGAGAGATCATTGCGAGCATGGCTTCTTACTGCAAGGGGAAAATTCCAGCCCTTTTCGGCGTAACGTGTTCGACAACGAAGGAGACCGTACGTCTCGCGCAGTTCGCGGAAGCGCAGGGTGCGGACGGAATCCTCATGGTGGTCCCTCCGTATATCATCCCTCCGCAGGATGCTATCTATGACTTTTTTGCGACGGTTGCGAAGTCCGTTTCCATCTCGGTGACGATTTACAACAATCCCGGCAGAGTCATCGCGAATATCGATCCGGCGACCGTATCGATGCTGGCCGATATTCCGAACATCGTTGCGGACAAAGAGGCCGTGCCGAACAACAACCAGCTTATCGGCGTCATGGGCGCCGTCGGCGGAAAGATGAATGTCCTCTGCTGCGATTCGCCCAAATTCGGTATTATCCTTCCCCTTATGGCGATGGGTGGGCACGGAACGGCGAATGTAACGGGCAATATCATTCCGAGAGAGTTCGTGGAGATGTCGAAACCTTGGACTTGTTGGGAGGACGCTCAAAGAGCGAAGGAGCTTTTCTTCCAATACAAACCTCTGCTGGATTTGGCGTATGCCGCCGTCAATCCGGTTTCGATAAAAGCCGCGGTTGGATTAATAGGGCTTCCCGCCGGCAACCCGCGCGCGCCCCTTCAGCCTTTAAAGGGACCGATTCTTGAAAACGCCAAAAGACTCGTCGAGCAGTTCAAATTACGGGAACGCTACGGCCTGTAGGGAGAGAATACGATGGCCGAGCTCAAAGAATTCGACGGAATGAAGCATTGTATGGCGGTATTGGGTCCCGGAACGGATATCTACGGAGAGCTTCGCGCTCTCTTTGAAAAATCCGGCTGGGAGGAGGCGATTATCGTCAACGCCATAGGGTCTTTTGCGAAAGGGGTCGTTCGATACCCCAAAACCCGCGAACTCCCTCCGGAGATCGCCACGGTGGAGTACGAAGGACCTTTCGAGATTGCCTCCATGGTTGGAACAATAAGGAAAGAAGCGAAAGGAATCAATTTGCACCTCCATGCCTCGTTTGCCGATAAAGGAGATCATTTCTTCGGCGGTGCGCTCGGCGAAGGGAGTACCGTCTACAAAATGCTGGAGGTTTTTCTACTGGTTAAAGGCAGCGTGTAAGGCGATGAGTACATTACGTATACGATATTTCACGGACGAGGAGCGCAATGAGGGCGACGGCAAGGTCGTCGGGCTTCTGGAAAAAGTTGTTTCATCCTTTTTTTCTCAGTTCCTGGCTCGGGGGATCGAGCTTCAGCTCGAAGTTCCGGAGTGCGAAGTTGAAAACGCTTTTCCGGCCGGGGCGCTGACGCTCTGGTTCCCGGAAGCGGGAATCGCCGAAGAACGCTTGTTTTTCGAGGAGACGGGAGCGCGAGAAGTCATCGCCGACGCAGAGATGGAGTCCGAATTGAGAGCGGTTTTCCAGCGGTTTCTTTTATCCGTAGGAGTATCCGATGCTTCGTCGGGCTGTCGCCCCGAAGGGTGAACGCTTTAATACTCCCGTCGTTGACGGAAGCGGTTTTGTTTTAGCGGAAAAGAACCTCCCACCTTCATTCGGCGGGAGGTTCTTTTTCCGGAAGGTGTTTCCAATATTTCTTCGGCATGAACTGGCGCTGGAGCCTTGGGTTCTCCCTCGACCGGACGGCGATGGAGTGGAAATACTCTTTCCACAGGTCGCGGAATGCTTCCTCCCGGCGGGAGGGGGCGATTCCTTCGGGGAGCCTGAAGTCGGCGATGCGCCAGAGGCGCGGAGCGTAGATCGCGGCTTTTCCCCTCCGGAGGTCGTGAATGATCCATTTTTCGTTCCCTAATCTTGCGGAGAAATGACCGGCGAGCAGGGGAAGGAGATCGGCCTCGGGCTCGAAAGGCGCGTAGAGCACGTCGCCGATCTCTGTGAAGCGAAGGAACCCCAGAAAACGGTGACGCTCTCTCAGGACGGCGCGGCTCGCTTCGTGTACCGGCAGGACGCGCGGATCCGTCAGCAGTCTGTCCACGCTCTTGCCGAGTGTCCATGCGAGGGCGTAATAGCTATAGACCGCCATTTCGCGTTCTTTCAGCGCGCTGAGAAAGGCGTAGTACCCGCGAGTAAACACGGGGGCCGAAAGACGGAGGCGCAGGACGTCGCCGATTCTCTTCGCACGCTGTTCATCTGTCCGGGCTTCTTTGGGCGGCCAGAGAAACGGCTGTCCGCTCCCCGTCGTATCGATCGCCTCGGGAGATTCTCCGGCGCGCGCGGTTTCGAAGAGCAGGCAGAGGAAGCCGTTGAAGCTGCCGTCGTAGATCCAGGTGGTCACTCGTCAGAACTCCAGCGAGAGTTGGCGTGTCTTCCATGCCGGAGGCGGGGGAGGTGTGAGAAGACGACGAAGCGTCGGCGCATCGTGGGAGGGGAGCGCGAATCCTTTGCAGGCGAGGAAGTAGCGCGCCCGCTTCATCACCACACCGAGCTTCTTCAGGTCGTCCTCGTCGAGGCGTCGTCCCTTCCGAGCCGTCAGAATGCGTTTCGCCGAGAGGACGCCGATGCCGGGAGTTCGCAGCAGCTCCTCGTAGGATGCGCGGTTCACGTCCAGCGGGAAGAGGTCGAGATGACGGAGCGCCCACGACGTCTTCGGGTCGAGCGACTCGTCGAGATTCGGCTGCTCCGGCGAGAGCACCTCGTCCGGGCGGAAGCCGTAGAAGCGGAGCAGCCAGTCGGCCTGGTAGATTCTGTGTTCGCGCAGGAGGGGCGGCGTTGTGGTGATCGCCGGAAGGAGCGGGTTCGAGGAGACGGGAACGTACGCGGAGTAGTAGACCCGCTTGAGGCCGAAACGATTGTAAAGACCGCCCGCCAGGCGGAGAATGGAGAGGTCGTCCTCCGGAGAGGCGCCGACGATGAGCTGGGTACTCTGTCCCGCCGGGACGAACGGCGCCAGCGAACGGGTGGGGACGAGGCGCTTCTCCTTTCGTTCGGCGATGGAGTCGCCTATGAGTCCCATCGGGCGAAAGATGGACTCCTTCGTCTTTTGGGGCGCGAGGGCCCGGAGACTGCTCTCCGAAGGGAGTTCGATGTTGACGCTCATCCGGTCTGCAAGGAATCCGAGCGCGCTGACCAGCTTGGGAGACGCTCCCGGAATGGCCTTCGCGTGGATGTAGCCTCCGAACCGGTACTCATCGCGGAGAATTTTCGCCGTACGGATGAGCTGGATCATGGTGTCGTCGGGCGAACCGACGACCGCCGAGCTCAGAAAGAGCCCTTCGATATAGTTCCTGCGGTAGAATCCGATGACGAGGTCGGCGAGTTCCCGCGGCGTGAAGGATGCCCGAGGTACGTCGTTGCTTCTGCGGTTGACGCAGTAGGAACAGTCGAAGGCACAGTCGTTGGAGAAGAGAATTTTGAGCAGCGAGATGCACCGGCCGTCGTCGGACCAGCTGTGGCAGATGCCGCCCAAGGACGTGTTGCCTACGGCTCCTCTCCGCCCGCCGTTTCCGCTGGATGAGCAGGAAACGTCGTATTTCGCGGCTTCCGCAAGAATCGATAGTTTGCCGGCGGCATCCATTCTTTTTGCCCCCTTATCCAAGAATATGCTAACCAAATGTTATCATTTTTTCTCGGAAATGAAAAGCCCTCTCCTGAGGCGGAGAGAACGTTTCCTTTTAAGGGTCGGTTGCATTTCGTACCCGGAAAAAATGGAGGATGTTTTGTATCCATGTCTCTTCCGAGCAGAAAGTTTGCTATAATGAATACCGGAGTTCGGGCTGAAGAAGCACAGTACGTATCTGGTTGCTGGGAGGATGAACGCTTTGAAGGCTTTTTCCTCGTTGAACGCTGATTCTCCGAAGCGTACCGGACGCATGGAATCTATTCACTGGTACGTGATTTTCGTCCTGCTGCTCGTAGGGGCTGTGTTTTTCGTTATGGAGCTTCTCCATGCCCGCGCTGTCCGCAAGCAGGAACAGTTTTTCAGCGACCGCCAGTATCTTCAGACCACCATGTCGCGCCTTGCGCTGGAGGACCGCGTCGCCTCCGTCCTCACGCAAAAAAGATTTCTTCTGGAGCACCTCCTCCCGGAGAATGCGAACGATTCCTTCCCTCCCGTATCGGAGATCCAGCGTACGCTTCAAAGCGCCATCTACAATACTGCCGATATCCTGGGTTTTTATTTCGCACCGCACCCTCTGTTTTCCGCCGCGCAGCGGTTCAGCTCGTTCCGCTCGACCCCTGCGGGCGATGCCGCCAGGGACTTTGCCCGTTCTTTAGAGGGTTCTTTCGATTTTTCTTCGCCCCGTCCCGCCGATCTCTACCATTTTTCGGGAACCGTCCGGACCTCCTCGCGCGCCAGAATGATGGCGCTGGTCGAGGCGTCCGTGTCGGAAAAGAGTTTTTTGGGGTACTTCATCACGGTCATCGACCTTGCGCCTTTCTTTGTCCGGTATGTGCTTCCCATGGCCCGGGGTGCAGGAAGCGCGGCCTTCGTCATCGACAAGGAAGGCTCGGTCGTCGAGCACGGAGACGCTTCCCTTGCGGGGCGAAACGCGGCGGAGCTCTCCGGAGGAGAGGGGGATGCCCTTCGTACCGCGTGGTCCCGGGTCGGAGCATCTTTCTCCGGGATGGAGGCTATCGAGCTGTACGATGCCTCTTCCGGAGCTCCGCGGAGGAAGCGGCTTGCATGGAACTCCGCACGTGTGGGGGGCAACAGGTTGTATATCGGCGTCTATGCTCCGGAATCGGATATCAACCCGGTGGTCGGCGAACTGCGGGTGCAGCGCTACATTCTCGGGGGAGTGCTCGCTCTGTTGCTGATCATGATTGCGATTACTTTCGTTCGGAAGCGCTCCGATTTCGAAGTCCGGCGGAGCGAATCGACATTCAGGGCTATTTTCAACAGCGCCGCGTCCGGAATAGCGATTCTCGACGCGAACGGGGCTATCCTCTCCTGCAATACGACGTTGGAAACCATGACGGGACGCCCCTCCGCGCAGTTGAGAATGCGTACGCTCTTCGACCTCGCTGCGCCGTCGCCGCCGGAGGAAAAAGAGAAAGTGCGCGAGGCGTTGCACAGAGGTGCGTTCTCGGCAAGAGCCGAGCTTCTTTTTTCGAAGAAAGGGAACGCCCCCGCAGGTCCGGGGAACGGCTCCTTCTGGGGCGATGTTTCGCTGAACCGCCTGGAGCGCGATTCGTCGGCCGTTCAGATGCTCGCGGTGGTGACCGACATCTCGGGATTGAAACGAGCGGAGGATATGCTCCGGCAAAACGCGGAGACGCTGGAAGCGCGGAAGAAGGAGCTTGAACATGTCGCTGCCAGTCAGAGCGCGCTTTTGGAGATGTTCACGTTCTTTTCCGACTGCGTGACGATAGAGGATCTATTCTCCGTGCTCTCCGAACACCTTTATCCGGTGATTCCGTTCCGGTGCCAGACGCTTTTCATCAAGCGATCGCGCGAAGCCGCTTCGTTCGAGGTGCTCGACTCGGGAGGAGATGTGTTTCGGTCGATGCAGACGGATTTTCTCGAAAAGAAGAAGGGGATTTTAGGCTACGTCGCCGACACGGGCAAAGCCTACCTGATGGGGGATGTGTCCATCGATCCCTATTTTATTCCGCACTCTCCCGAGGTGCGGTCGGCCGTCGTCGCACCGGTTGCGTACAAGGGGTTCCTCTGGGGCGCCATCGTGCTCGACAGCGACAGGAAGTTCGCTTTCGGAATACGGGAGAGGGACATGTTGAGCATCGTCGGCTCCTACGTCGCGCTCCACCTCGAGGAGTTTTTCGCCAGGCAGGAGTTGGACAGGAAGGCGACGCAGCTTCGCTTCCTCCACGGAGTGATTCAGCAGATCGCAGCCGTGCGCAACAACGAAGCGCTTGCCCGCAAGATTGTGGATGTGCTCTTCGACGAGCTCGGTTTTCCCGGAGCGGGATTCTATATTCCTCCTCGGAAGGGAGAGAGCGCTCCTGTTCTGGTTGCAGGCAGATCGAGAGAGGAACACGAAAGCTGCTCTCCGGGGTGCGAACTTGAAGCGGGAGCGGCGATGAGAAGCCGAACTCCCGTAGAGCGGGGCGAGAACGGCAGGGTGCTCGTGCTCTCCATTCCGGCGACGTTTGAAGGAGAGGTCTTCGGCGCTCTCGGCGCCCGTCACGACGTCGGGTTTTCCGCGGCGGACCGGGAGCTGCTCGAGATCACCGCGGAGCATATGACGACCTTCTGGGCGCTGAACAATCTGCTTGCGCAACGCCGCCACGAGTCGCTCGTCGATCCTTTGACGCAGGTATGGAACAGGCGCTACATCATGCACCGGCTGGACGAAGAGAGTTCCCGCATCGACAGGACCAACGGCAGCGGCTCCGTGATTCTCGTCGATCTCGGGGATTTCAAGCAGATCAACGACCGTTACGGGCACGTTACGGGGGACGAGGTTCTCCGTGTGACGTCCGCCACGATGAGCGAAAATCTCAGGAATTACGATATGATAGGCCGTTACGGCGGAGACGAATTCCTTCTCTATCTGCCGGACGTGTCGCGGGAGGATGCCGGGGCGGTCATGGAACGGATGGAGCTGAAGGTTGCCGAGCAAAAAATGGAAGGGTTCGAAGGGACGGTCATCCTTGACTACGGCATAGCCGTCTGTCCCGAGGATGGATCAAGTCTCTCGGAGGTCATCAAGATCGCGGATGAAAGGATGTACAAGTACAAGGCGGAGAGAAAGGCGGTGAAGGCCGAGTGATCGTTTCGCTGCATCATGCCAGTTTTACGGTGGAGAATCTGGAAAGGTCGGTCGCGTTTTATCGGGAGACGCTGGGGTTGCGACTCGAAGGCGTGTGGGAGCGGAATCCGGAATACGCGGAGGGCGTTACCGGCATACGGGGGGCCTGGTTGAAGGTGGCCTATTTTTCTCTCCCCAACGCATCGTTTGAACTGGTGGAGTATCTGGGAGCGAAGGGCGTAAAGATCGACACCTCGACGAATAATGTCGGAAGCGCCCATGTGTGTCTTGTTGTTGAACAATTCGATGCCTTCATCGGGAAACTTTCGGAACGGGGTGTCGTGTTCGCCGGCGCAGTCTGTACAATCCCCGCTGGTTCGAACAAGGGAAAGAAAATAGTCTATATCGAGGACCCCGACGGAAATACTCTTGAGCTTGTGTCGTCGACGGTTCTTGATTAACCGTCCGGAGGCAAAACGGGTATACCCTGCAAAGGAGGATGAGTACTCCATGTTTGGACAATATTACATGATTACCGGGACAGGGGCTT
>LVBO01000601.1 GCA_001604435.1 Synergistales bacterium Syner_01 | reverse complement strand
GAAAGCATCTCGGTGGAGGACAACGGCCGCGGCATCCCCACGGACCCTCATCCTTCGAACGGCCGTCCCGCTTCGGAAGTGGTGCTCACCACCCTTCATGCGGGCGGCAAGTTCGACGGCGGCGCATACAAGGTCAGCGGCGGCCTCCACGGGGTCGGCGTCTCGGTGGTGAACGCCCTCTCCGACTGGCTTGAAATTACGATTTGCCGCAACGGAGAGTCGCGGAGCCAGCGCTTCGAGAAGGGGATTCCCGTGACCGATCTCTCCGAGGGCGTTCCGACGGACCGCACGGGAACCAAGGTGCACTTCCTGGCCGACGCGACGATCTTCGAAGAGGTGAAGTACACCTTCGACGTGCTCGGTGCACGCTTCCGCGAAATGGCCTTTCTGAATCCGGGGCTCTCCATCACGCTCGACGACAAGAGAGAGGGCGGACGGGTCAAGGAGTACCGCTACGAAGGGGGCATGCGCTCCTTCATCGAGTACCTCAACCGCGGCAAGACCGTGCTCTTCCCCGATCCGATAGTGATCTCCGGCGAGAAGGACGGCGTTTCCGTGGACATCGGTCTTCAGTACAACGACGGCTACCAGGAGCGCGTCTTCGGGTTCGCCAACCTGATCCACACGGTCGAGGGGGGGACGCACGTCTCCGGCCTCAGGACGGCGCTCACCCGCGCGGTGAACGAAGCCGCGCGCCGGGCCAAGCTGTTGAAGGAGAAGGAAGAGAATCTCTCCGGCGACGATCTCAAGGAGGGGCTGACCTCCGTCATCTCCGTGAAGCTGGGAAACCCGCAGTTCGAGGGGCAGACGAAGACGAAGCTGGGCAACAGCGACGTGAAGGGAATCGCCGACTCCATCGTCTACGAGGGGCTGGTGGCCTGGTTCGACGACCATCCGCAGATCATCAAGACCGTCGTCGAGAAGGCGATCAAGGCGCGGCAGGCCCGCGAGGCGGCGAAGCGCGCCCGCGAGCTGGTCCGCAAGACCGCGATGACGGGCCTGACGCTCCCCGGCAAGCTGGCCGACTGCTCCAGCAGAAATCCCGAGAACACCGAAGTCTACATCGTCGAGGGAAACAGCGCCGGCGGCAGCGCGAAGCAGGGGCGCGACAGGAGCTTTCAGGCGATCCTTCCGCTGCGCGGCAAAATTCTCAACGTCGAGAAGGCCCGCCTGGACAAGGCGCTGGCCAACGCGGAGATCCGCACGATGATCCAGACGCTCGGCGCGGGCGTGGGGGACGACTTCGACACGTCGAAGCTGCGCTACCACAAGGTCATCATCATGACCGACGCCGACGTCGACGGCGCGCACATCGGCACGCTGCTGCTGACCTTCTTCTACAGGTACATGCCCGCCCTGATCGAACAGGGATACCTGTACATGGCGCAGCCTCCGCTCTACAGGGTGCAGCGGGGGAAAAACGTGACCTACTGCTACAACGAAAAAGAGATGCGGGCGCTCCTGGACGAGGCCGGCGAATCGGCCAAGATCGTGGTGCAGCGCTACAAAGGCTTGGGAGAGATGAACCCCGAACAGCTCTGGGAGACCACGATGGATCCGCAGAACCGCATACTCAAGAAGGTCGAGATCGACGACGACGTCGAGGTGGACGAGTATTTCAGCATCCTGATGGGGGACAAGGTCGAACCCCGCAGGGACTTCATCACCGCCCACGCGCACGAGGTCCGGAACCTGGATATTTAGCCCGCGAGGGACAACGCCCCGGAGATGCCGCTCCGGGGTTTTTCTTTTTCGCACCCGCCGCGCGGGGGGCGGCTCCAACGCTCTCCGGCACACGGCGCCGCGCGATGCTCCCGCATCTCTCTTCCTCCTCGCGGAACATCCGAGGTCGCGTTCCGCTCCGTTCTCTCATCTTTCCCGGCACGGGGCAAAAGTCCCGAGCAAACGGAAAGAAAACGTGTATAATTCAAAGAACGCAACAGAGAGACAAAGGAGATGATCGCGCATGGTCG
>LVBO01000100.1 GCA_001604435.1 Synergistales bacterium Syner_01 | reverse complement strand
ACGCCTCCGGGGCGCTTGCTTTCAACGCCCCCGAGGCGCTGCTATTATGACAGAACGGCTCCCGTAAGGGAACACGACGAAAGGACGAATAGAATGAACGACGCATCATTCAGCGCATTGAAAAACGAGGTCGGGACATGCGGACGCTGTCCCCTTGCCGCGACGCGGACGCACGCCGTTTTCGGCGAGGGGCCGGAAAGAACGCCGGTCGTTCTTGTGGGGGAGGCCCCCGGGGCGAAGGAGGACGAATCCGGACGACCGTTCGTCGGTCTCTCGGGACGTTTACTGAGCGAACTTCTGGAGGAGGCCGGGCTCCCGAGGGAGAAGCTGTTCATCACGAACACCGTGAAGTGCCGCCCTCCCGAGAACCGCCTTCCTTCAAAAACGGAGACGGCCGTCTGCCGCTCGTTCCTCGCGGCGCAGTTGCGGCACATCCGGCCTCGCCTCGTCATCACCGCCGGAAACGCGCCGACCCGCGCGTTGCTGGGAACGAAGGATGGAATATCCACGCTGCGCGGACGCCTTCACTCCTGCGTCTGGGAGGGGATGGAGCTCTCCGTCCTGCCGCTCTTTCACCCGAGCTACCTTCTCCGGAACCGGGGGCGCGCCGAAGGAAGCCCCATCATGCTCACACTGACCGACATCCGGGAGGCGCTCCGCCTGGCGAGGGAGTTCACGCCCGGATTTTGACCTCTCCCACGAAGGGGAGAAGCCCGGTTCGGAACTCCTCCAGAAACTCCATGGAGAAGGGGACGAGGGAGGAGAAGCCGGGATCGAGCGTGTGCCCCGGACGAAAATTCTGAAGGACGAAGAGCGGCGCTCCTTCGGCCATGCGTCCGAGAAGGGGCGCGTCCTCGATACGGTGGAGCCCCGGCACGAGCGTTGTCCGGAACTCGAAAGGGATGGAGCCGCCCATCAACAGGACGATGCTCTTCCGCACGAGCGGGAGGAGCGTCGCGTCGCCCTCCCGGCCGCACGCCGGGGGGTATGTTGCTTCGGGAGCCTTGAGGTCCATCGCCGCATAGTCCGCCAGCTCCTCCGAGAGAATCCGTTCGAGGATGTCCGGACGCGCCCCGTTGGTGTCCAGCTTCACCTTGAGCCCGAGCGAGCGTATCTGCCGGAGGAAGGGGAGCAGGCCGGGCTGAAGGGTGGGTTCCCCTCCTGTGACGCAGACGCCGTCGAGGAAGATCGACCGTTTTGCCAGGTCCGCGAGAATGCCGTCCGGTTCTGCCGTTTCGTTCTCCTCGGCGGAGATCACCAGTTCCGGATTGTGGCAGAAGGGGCAGCGGAACTGGCAGCCGGCGAAGAAGACCACCGCCGCCGTGTTGCCCGGGTAGTCGAGAAAGCTCGTAGGTATGTACCCGCCAATATGCAGTTGCATCGTGCGCTTCCCTCCGTGGTTAAAAATTTTATCTCGGTCAAATAACCGTGTCCCTCGAAGAAAACTCCTCTATAATACTCCTTGAAAGCCGGAGTTGTTTTTCCGGAACCGGAATGCGGAATTTTGTGTATACGGAAACGCGCGTCAGCGCAGGAGGTTTTTTCATGTTTCTGTTTCGACTGCTTTTGAAGGCGGCCCCGTTGCTGCTCTTCTTTCTCTTCTCCAAAATACTGAAGGATATGCTCCGAGGGGCGCCGGGCCCGTCGGGGCCGTCCGGAGGGGCGAGGAGCCGCTCTTCCTCCGGAAGAGGAGGAGCGACATATACGCCTCCTTCCGGAGGAAAACGCGACCCCTATGTCGTACTCGGCGTTTCGCCCTCGTCGTCCGACGAAGAGATCAAGAAGCGGTATCGCGAGCTCCTCTCGAAGTACCACCCCGACAAGTTCATCGGGCAAAATCTCGACGAGGACTTCGTCGCCCTCGCGTCGAGAAAGTTTCAGGAGATCCAGGAGGCATACGGCCGGATTCGGGCCGCACGGGGGATATAGCTTTTTATCTTTTTTTTCTTCGGGGCGCGGAGCACGGCGGGCTCTTTCTTTCGCGAGCGCGGGGGTTCTTCGAAGCGCGGCGTACGTGGCGATGGTTTCGCACCGCGGTATGGAGTGTGATACAATGACGCCGCCAGAGCTCCCCTATCGAGGGGAAAAACGTTCCCGCATGCGGGAGAAAGAGGCGAATCTCCATGTCAACTCTGGAACTTTTTTCCGGACCCGAGAGCTTCTCTCGTATCAAGTCACAGGCGCGGACCACCATCGAGTCCGCTTTTTTCGGCAACAATGTAGTTTCGGTCTCGAACCTCAAGGAGGCCTACGAGCTGGCTCGGCTGTCCCCCGGCACGGTCGAGCTTACCGGGATGCCGGTCTACCGCCCCGAGGGGCAGGGGCTGCCCCCGCGGAGCAACGTGCTCCTGATGAACGACGGAGCGGTCGTCGGCCGTTGCGCGGCGGCACGCAAGATCGTCGGCGAGCCCGGCGTGAACATGGGGGATTTGGCGTCCGTGCTCCGGGAGGCGGTCTACAACGCCCGTTTCCGCACCTTCTACTCGGCCGAGGCGTATATCGGCCTCGAAGGGGATTTTATGGTGAAGGCGCATCTTCTCGCGCCGAAGAACCATGAAAACCTCGTCTACAACTGGCTGCTGAACTTCCAGTATCTCAACAGAACCTACCTCGACATGTACGCTGCCTCCAGACCGCTGCCCGACGGCGACATCTTCATGTTCGCCGATCCCGACTGGACATCTCCGGAATACCCTCTGGGACTGGCCTTCTTCGATCCCATCCATAACTGCGCAGCCGTTCTTGGCATGCGCTACTTCGGTGAACTCAAGAAGGGAACGCTGACGCTCGCGTGGGGGACCGCCGTACGGAACGGCTTCGCCTCCTGCCACGGCGGCCTGAAGCGGTACAACCTGAAGGGAGGGCGCTCGTTCGTCGCCGCGGTCTTCGGTCTCTCGGGTTCCGGGAAGTCGACGATCACGCACGCGCGCCACGGGAACAAGTACGACATCACCGTCCTTCACGACGACGCCTTCGTGATCAACGTCAAGGAAAAGTACGCCATCGCGCTCGAGCCCTCCTACTTCGACAAGGTGCAGGACTACCCGATGGGGTGCGAGGACAACAAGTTCATCATCACGATCCAGAACTGCGGAGTCACACGGGGTACGGACGGTCTTCTCCACGCGGTGACCGAGGACCTGCGCAACGGCAACGGGCGCGCCATCAAGTCGAAGCTCTGGTCCCCCGAGCGGGTGGACCGGATCGACGAGCCCATCGACGCCGTCTTCTGGCTGATGAAGGATTCGTCGCTTCCGCCGGTGCTTCGTCTCAAGGGATCCGACCTGGCCGCCGTGCTCGGAGCCACCCTCGCGACGAAACGGACGTCGGCCGAGCGCCTCGCCCCCGGAGTGGATCCGAACGCGCTCGTCATCGAATCCTACGCCAATCCCTTCCGAACGTACCCGCTTGCCGTGGATTACGAACGGTTCAAGGCGCTTTTCGACGACGGCGTGGCGTGCTACATATTGAATACCGGCGAGTTCATGGGGAAGAAAGTAAAGCCGGCGGACACTCTGGGCATCCTCGAGGCTATCGTCGAGGGGAAGGCGGAGTTCGTACCGTTCGGCCCCTTCAGCGACATGGAGACGATGACGCTGGATCGCTTCCCGATCGACTTCACGGACGAGCAGTACCGAAGGGAACTCTTCTCGCGGATGCGGGACAGGCTTGCGTTCGTCACATCCCGCGAGACGGAGAAGGGCGGCATGGATCGTCTGCCTCCCGAAGCGGTGGCCGCGCTGCGGAAGGCGCTCGACGAGATGGGGTATCCCGTCCGGGAGTAATGTTTTCGAGCCGGGGCCCGTCCCCGGCTCATCGTTTTCTGTACGAGGGAGAATAGTATTCCGTCGCCACCTCGTCTCCGCGGAGGAGTTGCGCCCTCGATATGATCCTCCGTCCGCAGACCCATTCGAATCCTTCGCGGGCGGTCCGTTCGTCCGTCCTGTCCTTCTCCATCCCCTCCGGATCTTTCGCCGCGCCGGGCCAGGACCGCCACTCTCCCAGAAGGGGTTCCTGGTAGAGTACCAGCCATGAAAAATCATTCCAAACGCCAAGGATTCTATAACGTTTTCGCCCCTCTCCCTCGACGTGGATCAGGATGCTCAGCTCGTCGCGGAAGCGCGTGGCCGTCCCCGAGTACTTTTTCTCCGCGCTTCTTCCGCAGAACGATGCCGTCTGCCCGTTGCGGACGACACCCTCGGAGGCGCACCATTCGCGCAGCGTCGCCAGCAGCGCGTCGAAGTCCAGAGGGATACCGTTCGACGCGGCGAATAATTGCGCGAATTTTCGTTCGAGCAGATATTCGCCCCGTCGGTGCGAAGGAGCGCAGAGCAGATGGAGCCGCAGCGGGAAAAGAGATGCTTGCGTCATGAATCCTCCCGGGATGTGTTCTCGCCCCTTTTTTGCGGGGCGCTCTCTGCTATAATCATACCTCAAACAAATTTGTACGTGGAGGAAGGCTCTTATGGAAAAAAATCTGAACAACTCGCACGCGATGGGGACGGATTCGATACCCCGTCTCATGTGGCGATTCTCCTTGCCGGCAATAGTCGGCATGCTCGCCAACGCGCTCTACAACATCGTCGACCGTCTCTTCGTCGGACAGACGGTCGGCGCGGCGGGTATCGGCGCAATCAGCGTGGTTTTTCCCTTCATGATACTCGTGATCTCCTTCGGCCTGTTGATCGGCGTCGGCGCGGGGTCGCTGATCTCCATCTCCCTCGGCGAGAAGCGACGCGCCAGGGCGGAGCGGACAATGGGGAACGCGATCGTGCTGCTTTTCGGAGGCGGAATCGTTCTCGTTCTTCTGGGGGCGGCGTTTACGGAATCTATCCTTGAACTCTCGGGAGCGAGCGAGACGCTGATGCCTCTGTCGCTCGAATACATGAACATCGCCGTCTGGGGCGTCTTCTTCTCCACGTTTGCCTTCGGGCTCAACTTTTTCATCCGGGCCGAGGGAAATCCGCGCTACGCCATGTTCACGCTCATCATCGGCGCGGGAGCGAACGTCCTCCTCGACGCGATCTTCATCCTGGTGTTCGACATGGGCGTCGGAGGGGCCGCTCTCGCGACGCTGTTTTCGCAGATGATTTC
>LVBO01000099.1 GCA_001604435.1 Synergistales bacterium Syner_01 | reverse complement strand
TATATGGAGGAAGAAAACATGGCCATACTACCGGAAGACGTCGGCAAAGCGTGGGAGAAGAGAAAAGGAGCGGTCGTTCTGACGACCGTCGACAAGGACGGCGTGCCGAATTCGATCTACGCTACCTGCGTCAGCAAGTACGACGAGGAGACGATCGTCGTCGCGGACAACTACTTCGACAAGACGCAAAAGAACATTCTCGCCGGAAGCAAGGGCTCCGTGCTCTTCATCACCGATGAGGGCGCGTCCTTTCAGATCAAGGGGCGCATAGAGTATCTCAAAGACGGTCCGGTCTTCGACGACATGAAAAAATGGAACCCGACCAAGCATCCGGGACATGCCGCAGCGGCGTTGAAGGTGGAAGAGGTCTACTCGGGCGCGAAGAAGCTGCTGTAAGAAACCGGAAATTCGTTTAGCACGCTCTCTTCGGACTGATTCCGTCTGAACCAGCAGAATGCTCTCGACACGTTCAATATGCGCGTCCCGCTCCGATGATTCCGCTGCGGTGATTCCGCATGACTCCGCCTCCTTGCATGCGCGTCCTCCGACCTCTGCGGATCGAATCATTTTCTCGATTGAAAGGACTTCTCCAATTGCTCCGCATGCTCCGCCACCTCCGGGGTGTGGTAGATGACGAGGCCTTCTCCGCATTTCCGCAGCGCTTCATCGAGTCGGCCATCCTTTTGAGCGCCAACAGCATGATCTACAAGCTCCATGGCCCGCACGCGAGGGGGATCGATATCGGACCGGCATCCACCTTCCGGTGATTCATGCGATCGCGGATTGGTTGTCCAGCGCTCCGCCTGCACCGGTCGCGACTGGGCTGCGGCATATTCGATTTCCAATCGGTAGTTACCCGAGGGCGGCGCGATAAACGAATACTCGGCGCAATTCGGTCGTTCGGTTTAAGAAAGGAACACAGCACAGGCGGCGGTGGATGAATCGACGGAGCGCGCCATGGAATCCCGCCTCGTTGGGAGGATGCGGGATTCCATGGCGAACGAGCCGAAGACTCTCTTTTCCGCTATCGATTCGCTGCGACGAGATTGAAGAAGGCTGTCCGAAAACATGACGAAACATCGGACGCTTCGTCCGCTGTTACCCCTCTACAATCTCCTTCACACGCCCCACGACGCCGCTTTCGAGGCGGACCTTGATGCCGTGCGGATGGTGCGGGCTCTTCGTCAGCAGCGACTGCACCACTCCTTCGGTCAGCGCGCCCGAGCGCTGGTCCTGCTTCTGCACCACCAACACCTTCATTCCGGGCTTGACGGCGGCCCGTTCCGTTCCTTGCATAGACTCCCCCCCTCTCTCATGGAGACGTTTCAACGCACACGCTATCTTACAGCAGCCGTGGCAGCCGCGAAAGGAGCGGGAACGCGCAGTACACGGGAAGAGCGCACCACGAACCGCAGCGATGCGCCGAACATAAAAAGCAATAATTCAAACACATAGCTTCTCATTCAGGCGTGCCGTATAATTCGTCAGTACGGGGAAAGAACCAGTGCGCATACAGAGCGCGATGCTCTCGGAAAAACCAAATTTCCATCGGGAGTGATGTTTGTGAAGCACACGAAACACATCATTGCTTTTCTTCTCCTCTTCTCCGTTTTTCTTTTCGCTCTTCCGCCGCTGGAGGCCTCGGAGAACGCCGATCCCTCCGAGTGGACCTTTTCCACGACGTCGTACGTCTGGTTCTCCGGTCTCAACGGAACGCTGGGCGTGAAGGGACACAAGGCGCGCGTCAACCTGAGCTTCTCCGACGTCCTTTCCAACATGGACGCCTCGGGAATGCTCACCTTTCAAGGGCACAAGGGGAAGCAGTACTTCTTTTTCGACGGCATGTACCTCGACATGTCGGCGAGCGAGCAGGTGTCCCCCCGCCTGTTCACGGACGTCGGCGCGACCACGACTAGGCTTCAGGCAGCATGGGGAGTGCGCGTCAAGGAGTGGGCTTCGTCCTCCCTCCATGTTTTCGGCGGCCTGAGATACTGGAACCTCAAAAACGAGCTGACGTTCAGGACGGCGTCCGCCCCGCTCCGCCACTTCAGCGACAGCGAATCCTGGATCGACCCTCTCGTCGGCGTTCGCTTCGCGACGCAGCTTTCACCGGACCTGACCTTTCTCGTCATCCTCGACGCGGGGGGCTTCGGCATCGGGTCGGACTTCACCTGGGGAGGGATGCTGGATCTCTCGTGGAAGCTCTCGGAGCGGACGTCGCTCGAAATCGGCTACCGCTATCTCCACGTCGATTACGAGAAGGACGGCTTCGTGATGGACGCATACAACGACGGCATCTTCATCGGCTTCACATGGAAAGTGAGGTAATACGGCGTCGACAGTCTTCTCGAGTACGGCTCTTCGCGCAACGCTCCCATCCATAAAATTTAACACATCATACACGAAAGGGAATGAGACTATGAGAAAAACGGGTATCATGAGCATCATGCTGCTGTCCTCGTTGCTGTGCGCCGCGTCTCTTTGCTTCGCGTCCGACTACGCCTTCACCCTCGACGAGAGCGGCATTCCGGCGCTCGGCGGCGAACGCTCCGTCGTCGTCGTCATCAGCGACATCCATCTGGGAATGGACGACCGGTACGCGGAGATTCAGGAGAACCGCGCCCCGCTCGCCGACTTTCTTCAGAAGGTCCGGCGCGCTCCGAACATCAAGGAGCTCGTCGTCGCGGGCGATCTCATCGACGAGTGGTTCATCCCCGCCGGCACCGACACGTACGCCGGAAAGACCCAGAAGGAGTTCGCGCAGCGCGTCGCCGAGAACAACAAGGATGTGGTCGACGCGTTCAACGACATCATAAAGGACGGGAAGATCAAGGTGACCTATGTTCCGGGGAATCACGACCTGCTGATCTCCTCCGAGAGCATCCAGACCGTCTTCCCCGGAATGGCGGAAGCTCGCGACGTGCGGGGACTCGGCGCCTACACCCCGGACGGACACCCCGAGATCGTCATCGAGCACGGCCACCGCTACAACTTCTTCTGCGCGCCGGATCCCATCTCGAACAAAGAGATCGCTCCCGGCTCCATCCTGCCTCCGGGGTACTTCTTCACCCGCATCGCGACCCTCTCCGTCGTCGAGGGCAAACCGGAGCCGAGCAAAATCAGACCCGCCGTCGTTCCGAACTCCCTCGGCGAAAGCCAGAACCTGGAGTTCATCTACTGGCAAGTGTGGGA
>LVBO01000600.1 GCA_001604435.1 Synergistales bacterium Syner_01 | reverse complement strand
ATTGAAGCTGATCCGCGAATAGTTATTGACGATTCGCCGGATCCACCCCTCTTCGTCGAAAATGCGCGCGGCGGAGTTCGGTCCGTAGCACTCCTCGGAAATACGTTCATTCCAGTCATGCCAAGGAGCTGCGGATTCTTGGATCTCCACCTCTTCAAGCCAGGGATTCTCCCTGGGCGGCTGGTAAAAATGACCATGCAGACAGATCGAACAGGGCAAGTAAAAACCCCTCCTTTCTTCCAGGGTAAATTATACCCTTTCTTCAACTCGCTTTCCTCTTGGTGTACAATAAGGAGTAAAGAAAGGAGGTGTTTTTTCTGACGAGATCATGCGGTATTCTCCTTCCCGTTTCCTCCCTTCCAGGAAGATGGGGCATCGGCGACCTCGGTCCGGGAGCCGAATCGTTTGTCGACTTTCTCTCGCGTTCGGGCCAAAAGACATGGCAGATACTCCCCCTCTCGGAAACCGACGGAGCGCTCGGCAACTCCCCGTACAGCTCGCCTTCCGCATTCGCCGGCAATCACCTCTTCATCTCGCCGGACGATCTTCTTGAACGCGGACTGCTTACATCCGCGGAGGCGGCGGAACCCCCTCCATTTCCGGGAAAAAGAGTCGACTATCCGGCGGTCCGCGCGATGAAAGAGAAACTTTTAGCACGGGCATTCGAAAGGTTCGCTCCTTCGGAGGAGTACGAAGCTTTTTTGAAGAAACACGAGTATTGGCTCTTCGACTACGCGCTCTTTTCCGCTCTGAAACTACGCCTTGGAGGCCTTCCATGGAACAGGTGGCCCGATGAACTGAAACTCCGCGACGAGAGCGCTCTTCGAGCCGCCGCAACCGAGCTGCGCGAATCGATGGCTTTCCTGCTCTTTCGGCAGTATCTCTTTTTCTCCGCGATGGAGCGACTGCGCGGCAAGTGCGGGGAAAAGGGCGTCGAACTGCTTGGCGACCTGCCGATCTACGTCAACTACGACAGCGCTGACGTATGGGCGCATCCGAATCTTTTCCGCCTCGACGGGAATATGCTGCCGGTGGAGGTTGCAGGAGTTCCCCCCGACTACTTCAGCGAAACGGGGCAGCTCTGGGGAAACCCGCTGTATAACTGGGAGGCTCTGCGGGAAGACGGCTTTTCTTGGTGGATAAAGCGCTTGCAGCACTCGCTCTCCATGTTCCATCTCGTCCGTATCGACCACTTTCGAGGGCTCCTCGCCTACTGGGCGGTTTCCTTCGGCGACAAGACCGCCGAGAGAGGCGTCTGGCGCGAGGTTCCGTCCAAGGAGTTCTTTTCCGCCCTCCGGAAGAGCATCCCCACCCCTTCGTTTCTGGCCGAAAACCTGGGCGTCATCACACCGGACGTCACGGAAGCGATGGAACAAATGGGCTTTCCTGGAATGGCCGTCGTTCTCTTCGCGTTCGGAGGAGGGATGAAGGACAACCCGCACATTCCGCACAACTACTCCGCGGCGCTTGCAGCCTACAGCGGCACGCACGACAACAACACCGCGCTCGGCTGGTTCCGCGACGACGCCTCGGAGGATGAACGGCGGACGCTGGCCCGCTATCTCGGCCATACGCCGGACGAGAGGGATGTACCGGAGCTCCTCGTCAGGATGGTGCTCTCCTCCGTGGCGCAACGCGCCATTATTCCGCTCCAGGACTACCTGGGGCTTGGGAGCGAAGCGCGTATGAACACGCCCGCGACCACCTCCGGAAACTGGGAGTGGCGCGCCGAGGCGTTCAGCTTCACCGAAGAGCTTTCGATCAGAATAAAACAACTCTCCGAAATTTACGGAAGAAATTGATGTTCCCCCTTCAAAGAAGAGGGCGTTTTCTGGTACTATTATGAATCGAAGGCTTCGCGTGTTCCCTTTTTGGACACGGCGTCCGACGGATTGTACGCACCCCGACTTTTTGCCGGTTCGCTGAAGCCTCTACGTTGAAACACGTACTACTTGAGAGGAGGAGTTGCTCCCATGACGTCGTTACACCATCAGAGAGAGCTTGGAAGTTCAATCCGCAAACTTATGGAGACCGACCCGGCGTTCCGCCCGGTAGCGTATCTTTCCATGGAGATCGGCATAAAAGAATCTCTCCCGACCTATTCGGGAGGCTTGGGCATTCTCGCCGGAGACATCCTGAAAAGCGCCGCCGACCTAGGGGTTCCCATGGTCGCCCTCACGCTTCTTTATAGGAAGGGGTATTTCCAGCAGTCCTTCAACGAAGACGGCTGGCAAACGGAAAAACCGGTGCTCTGGCAGCCCGTACAGGAGCTGACGCTTCTGCCCAACCAGGTATCGCTGACGCTGCAGAATCGCGAGGTCCACGTACGGGTATGGCAATACGAGATCATCGGCAACACGAGGCACCCGCTCCCGGTCTACTTCCTGGACACCGATTTCGACAACAACCACCCCGACGACCGGAAACTCTCGTGGCAGCTCTACGGAGGAGACCAGATCTACCGCCTCTGCCAGGAGATGGTGCTCGGCGTGGGCGGTCTCCGCATGCTCCGCGACCTCGGGTACAAAAACATCGAGACGTTCCACATGAACGAGGGGCATGCGGGCTTCCTCACGCTCGAACTCATGAGGG
>LVBO01000098.1 GCA_001604435.1 Synergistales bacterium Syner_01 | reverse complement strand
TCACCGCGCTGATGAGCGCCAATGCGCTCAGGTAGCGCCCTATCTGCCACGAGATGGTGCCGAGGATTTTTCGTGCCCGTTCCGCCCCGTGCGGCGTGACGAAGGCTTTCTTGACCTTGTATTCGAAATAAGGAGAACCGAGAAGCATAAAGACGAGGAAAACGATGACCATGACGAGTTTCGAGATAATGGTGACGAAGGAGCCGGAGAAATCGAGGAGATACCCTCTGATAGTGAACCCCCAGTTGATGGACGTCCAGAAGTCCGGGGGAAGATCGAGGTTCATCGTGAGCGACTTTCCTATCTCCATCAGACGCGAGTAGTACTTCGGAAACGCGGCCGCGAAAGAGGCGATGCGGGTATTCAGAAAAAGAGCGCCGAGGAAGCAGAGACCGAAAAAGATCGCAAGTACAAAAACTACCGCGAGTCCCACCGGGAAGCGGCGCTTCGCAAGAAAACGGACGATGGGGCCGAAAATATACGAAAGAAGCCATGCGATAATGAGCGGAATGAAGACCGCCTGTGCGAAGTTCAGCACGAAACCTACGGCGACGAGGGCGATCACCCCCACGAGGCCGATCATAACCTGAAATTTTTCCACACTATCCCTTCCCTTCCTTGAGATGCGAGCAGACTCCTCCACAATTATTATTCTACACTGAGGAGTCCGTTTTGGGAGAAAAGGATAAATAAAAAAAGCACCGCGGCAAAAAAAGTACAGAGAAAAGGCCTCCGCGGACTCCGCCGCATTCGGGCGAAAGGCGGAGTCCGCGGCGCCCTGCCTACAGGCGCGCGTCGGCCTCGAGTACGGTTCTAAGAAGCGCCTCCGCTCCGCGCCTGAAATCGTCGAACGGGGCATGCACGGGCGGGAGGCTCCCGTTTCGCTACACCGTCGGGACGCCCAGCTCCTTCAGAATCCGGGCGATCTCCTTCTTCGTCTCCTCGCTCGCGGGCTGAATCGGCAGACGCGGCAGTCCGCCCTTGTACCCGACCATGTCCATCGCGGCTTTCATCCCGCCGATGCCGAACCGGCTTGTGACGGCGGCGTTCAACGGCAGCAAGGCGAGCTGCATTTTCCTCGCGCCGTCGAGGTCGCCCTTCTCGAAGCGCTCCTGAATCTCGGCGCAGTAGTCGGGGACGACGTTGGCCACGGCGAGCGTGCCCCCGACGCCGCCGAGCACGAGGGTCGCCAGAAGGTAGCTTCCCGACCCGGCGAAGACCGAAAAGTCCGA
>LVBO01000599.1 GCA_001604435.1 Synergistales bacterium Syner_01 | reverse complement strand
GCGGCAGGGAAATCATCCAGAAGCGAATCCCCGCGAACATCCACAACGGCAGCAACGCCCCAGCGAACGGCCGCCCGATGCTTTTCCAGAAGAAAGAGCAGTTGCGAAAGCAGAACAGGGGGGATGTTGTCTATTGCGAACATCCCTTGATCTTCGAGGATTTTCAGCGCGGTGGATTTCCCTGCGCCGGACATACCCGTGATAATAATGCACATGTTTACTCCAACGGCATCCATATCCACGCTTCGTCTCCCTTCATGAGGTTTTGTGCCCGAGGGCGCAACTTCCTGACTACCGGACTGCTCCATGATGATGGCGATGTGAGCGGGAGGCGCATTCGCCGGCCCACCCGCACAGGATTTCGACACCGTGGCGCAGCGCGGGCGCTATTGCGGCGAAACACTCCTCCGCTGCTTTTTCGCTCCCGGGAAGAGCGATGATAAGCGTTCCTCCGCGGATAACCGCACAGCCTCTGCTCAGCATCGCTTTCGAAGTGATCTTCATCGAAACGCTGCGCATCGTTTCTCCGATGCCCGGAACCTGCTTTTCACCGACTGAAAGAAGCGCCTCGGGGGTTACATCTCTTCTGGAAAGACCGGTTCCGCCCGTAGTCAGTATGAGGTTGAGACGGTCGACATCGCTCCACTTCGTGAGCGTCTCCGATATAATTCCGATCTCATCCGGGACAATCGCAGTTTCCTTGACGAGCATTCCGAGCGGATTGACGCTGCGGGCAAGGGTCGGACCGGAGAGATCCTCCCTCTCTCCCCTGCTCCCCTTATCGCTCACAGTAAGGATACCGACTGTTATCGGGCGAAGCAGCTGTACTTCATGGGAGACCGAAACGAAACCTCCCTGTTCAACGTTCAACCGCGGCAAAGGCGTTCCTTCCGATATCCGAAAGAGAACATCCTCACCGGGAGAGAGGAAATAGGACATTTTTCCGGCTTCTTCGGGGAGAACGAAGCCGACGCTCTTCTCCGGAAGCTTCTCTTTTTCTCCCGGAGAAATCAGGAACAACGGTTTTTCTATCCCGTTAAACGCGCTTGCTCCGGCTCTGTTGACGCTTACGTAGCTGAGTGTGTGCGGGAGAAAATTGTGGGAAGATCGTTCAAGAATAGCGAGAAGCCTCATGTCAGATGTCCTCCCCGGAAGAGGGAGTGGAAACGCTGTATTCGCCGCTTTTCCCTCCGGTTTTTCGGAGAAGACGGATCTCCTCGATGATCATCCCTTTCGAAACTGCTTTACACATATCGTATACTGTAAGCGCCGCTACGGAGACGCCGGTAAGCGCTTCCATTTCAACGCCCGTAACGTCATTTGCCTTCACTACGCTCCTGATACGGATCTTTCGGATGTCCGGCAACAGCTCGCAGTGCACGCGCACGCTGTCGATTCGAATTGCGTGACATAAGGGGATCAGTTCCCATGTTTTTTTCACGGCCATAATTCCGGCAGTCTCGGCGATACGAAGAACATCTCCTTTTCTTGAGAGACCTTTGTCGCCCAGCAGATCGCAGATTGCTTGATCCAACAAAACCCATCCTTCCGCTTCGGCCGTTCGAGCGGTAACGGGTTTCTCTCCGACATCGACCATTCGAGGTCGTCCCTGTTCATCCAGATGTGTCAATTCTCTTTTTTCGTCTTCAACAGTGCGCACAGAGAGTTCATCCTCCGATCCGTGACATATGCCGTTCTTCCTGAAAAGCACCGGTTTTCTCTTGTGGAACACCTTCCGATAGCTGCCGCTCTTCGGGAATGCCCGTACCCCCTTCGCGAGGTTTGTTTTTCACTGCCATGAGAATGCCTTCGCGGGCGGCTTCGGAATCCTGTCTTCGTAAAGCGTCGATGATGCGGACTCCTCTATTGCTGAAGAGACACGGGCGTACTTCACCTGTAGATGTTATACGAAGACGGTTGCACGTATGGCAGAAATGATCCGAAACAGCCGAGATGACGCCGATGTCCTGTCCTGTCTTGACATTCCTGAAATACTTAGCGGGGCCGTTGGGGATTTCGGAGCACATGCTCGGCTCCGTCTCGGAACTCCCCGGGGCTTTCGACCACTGTGCCGCGTCCGGGAGCAGCGAGAGAATCTCCGAAGCGGAGACGTATTGCCGGTTCGACCAGACATCCTTGTCAAGCGGCATGAATTCGATGAATCTGAGCAGCACTCTGTTTGCTTCGGCGAAACGGACGAGCCCGGCGACCTCGTCGAGGTTAAAATCACGCATCACCACTGTGTTCAATTTGACAGGAACACCGCCTTTTTCAACGAGGGCGCTTATTCCGCGGAGCACTGTGCCGAGGTCTCCTGTTCTGGTAATTTCGGCGAACTTCTTCTGATGCAGCGTATCGAGACTCACATTCACCGAATGAAGAGCGAGAGAGGAAAGAAGCGTCGCATCCCGTTCCAAAAACGCTCCGTTCGTCGTCACCGCGACACCGATGGATGGGAATCGCCGCCTGATTTCTTGGAGAAACGAAACAAAACCCTTTCTTACAAAGGGTTCACCGCCGGTAAAACGAAGACGCTTGACTCCAAGCTCCGAAAGAACGGAGACCAACAAGAAGATGTCCTCGTACGTCATAATATCCTCATGAGGGATCCATTCGATACCGTTTGCCGGCATGCAGTAGAGACAGCGGAAATTACAACGGTCGGTGATGGAAATCCGAACATAGTCAAGAGTTCTTCCAAAAGGATCACGTATTACTCCGCCCATCGGTATCCTCCCATACGCAGTACGGCCGCGCGCCACTCCTTGTCATCCAGCGCGTTGAGAAGGGCTTTCAGTCCTGGAAGGCTTCCAAACTCTTTCAAGTAGACCAGTTCGTACGGTTCTTCCGCAACAGGAATGAAGTCAAGATCAAGCGCGTCGGCGACTGATTTTATTCCGAGAGCAACGTCGACAAAGCCTAACGCCACTCTGTTGGCTGATTCAAAATGTGTTGGACTCAGGCTATTGTATCCTCTGATGGAAGTTGGACGAATTCCCGCTTCCTCCAGAAGAGCATCCAGCAGTACCCTTGTCCCGGCTCCTCTCTGCCGGTTGACGAGCACAATGTCCTCCCGGTCAAGATCCCGTACCCCGGAGATCTTTTTGGGGTTTCCTTTTTTTGTAATAAAACCCTGTTCTCTGAAAAAAACCCTCTTCCTGACGACAGTCTCCGAATCATGGAAAAGATCGTCGATGAACGGTGTATTGTACTCGCCTGTTTCGGCGTGGAGCAGATGCGCAGCCGCGATATGACATTCTCGTCTCGAAAGAGCGGCAAGCCCCGCAAGGCTTCCCACCGACCTGAGCAGGAGATCGCCGCCCTGTTTACGAACAACGGAAGGGAGGCGTTCCAAGGCAGGATCGTTGGACCCTTGGAAAAGAATGCGTTCCTTCCAGGGGATATGGCGAGTCGTCCACATCGAAACGGTACTTCCCTTCGGCAATTCCGCGCTCTCCAAGGGGAGAAGCGATACGGCGTCAATCTCCGCCAAAGACCAAAGCGCGCTTGCCCCTGAAGGAAGCGGATACGCCATTTTTTTTCCGTCGATCTCCACGCATTTTAAACGAAGCCACTCCTCTTTCCCCGGAGAGGAAGAGCAGGAGACGAGAAGAGACATCTCTTCGGATTCTGCCGCTCCCAGCGCCTCCTGGATTGCCGAGGATTCGTCGAAATCCCCCTTCTGGAGAAGCTGTAACACCGGATAGACGATCGACCAA
>LVBO01000598.1 GCA_001604435.1 Synergistales bacterium Syner_01 | reverse complement strand
CCCGAATAGTCTCATAGGCGAGATCCAGCCCGGAGAGCGGCGGGCGTCCGGTCGCCGCGCACTCTATGAAGTCCTGCGCCTCCTGGAGGTAGCCGCGCGCCGCGGTTTCGTCCAGAAGGACGTGCTGCCATCCGGCGTTGGTCTCCACTTTTTCGGTAAGATAGACGTCCTTAAGAACCGAAGCGTCCGCCGCATAGCTCATCATCGCGTTGTTGGGAGCGATGTTGCAGATCAGCGCCCCGGTGTTCGTATTGAACTCTATGAGATTGCGCACGCCGCCTGTGACGAAGTCCCCCGAGAAGATCGCCGCCTTCGTCCCGTCGTGGAAGGTGAGCGAAAGCATGGACCAATCCTCCACATCCTTCGGCCGCGCCGCGATGAACCTGCGCTCCTCGTCCGTGAGTCGGTCCGTGACGATTCCCGTATCGCAGAGAACGCTTGCGACGGAGAACTTCTCCCCTCTCGTCTTCGCCTCTGTCATTTTCAAGTGCAGCGCCGCCGAAATCGGGTGGCACCCCTGGCGGATCATCGAACCTCCGCCGGTTTGCTCCCACTCCGCCGCGTGCCAAGCGTGCGAGCCGCTGTGGCTCTCCTCCGCCTTCAGGAACAGAATCTTATCCCCCGTTTTTTTCAGTATTTCGGACGCCTTGGTCACAGCCGGGGCGTACACCCAGTCCTCGGCGTACATGAAAAGTCTTCCGCTCTTCCGGATAATCTCGGCAGTCCGGTTCATGTTTTCGAGAACGGCGTCGAACATCTTCTGCTTGCACACCTTGCCGATGGGCTTCTCATCGCCCGGAAGGCCAAAATACCCCGTGAAGGGTTTCTCCGATATCACGTGCTTGCCCGCAGCCAGGAATTCTTCGATCATGAGTGCGTGGAGCTGCGGCGGTGTGCAAATGTCCGCAACGTCGATATTCGGGTCCCTCATAAGGTCGCGATAGTCGGAATACACCTTTGGGGTGCCGTATTTTGCCGCGAACTCCCTGGTCTTCTCGCTTCTGCCGCACACGGCCTCCACCCTGGCTTCAAGACCATACACCCTTTTGTACGCCTCCATATGAATATGCGCGATAAACCCCGCTCCCACGAGGCCGATACGTACAGCACGCATACAAATATCCCTCCTTTTTGGTTATCCTCCGCGCTCCCGACGGATTTCGCTCTCGCTCCCTCTTTTTATTATCCCCTCGACACGCGGTAATTCAAATCGACGGGAAGCAAGTCTCTCCGCCGAGAAACGCTTCGTAGACAGCCGTTCCCTCTCTCCCGGATTGAAGAGATGAAAAAATGCAATCCGATGGGGAAAATGCTCTGAAAAGTTTCTCCCTTTGAAGCGCACCATGCTATAATTGACAGCGATGCATTTACTCGAGCATAAGGACGGTGTGGACAAGAATGCTGACAAAAAAGTTTCTTTCTGTGTTTTTTATTCTCTGCGTGCTGTTGGTCGGCTGTGCATTCGCGGCTTCCTCGGAACAGCCGAAGGACGAAGCGCTTCCTGAAAGCCCGGGAATGATTACCGCTTCGGATATTCAGGCAGTATATTCAGTTTCAATCGTCGATCCCGATGATGCAACAAAGGTTCTCCATGCTATTATGCTTGGCATCGGTGATGAACAACAGCTTGAAGCAGTTGTTTCTGCGGACACTCCTGCCGAAGAGGGGGTCACATGGTCTTCGAGCAACAACGTGATCGCGACAGTTTCCCCTGTCGGCCTAGTTCGCGCCCTAACAACAGAGGTAACCAATCCTGCGATTATTACGGCAACCAGTGTTTGGGATCCCTCAAAAAGCGCAAGCGTCAGAGTGTATGCGGGTAACCCCAACGTCCGTGTAGAAGGCCTTTTTATTTATAAAGAAGGAACACGCGAGGTCACAAGCGGCGATATCGAGATCAGCGTCATCGTCGGGACTTCGGCGAATCTTGTTGCTGTACTACAGCCTGCGCAGGCGGACATCAGGCACGTCGACTGGTACACGGCGAACTCCGACATTGTCGGAGTAGGCTGGGATCCCGCAATGCCGACAAACGCAACGGTAACAGCCCATCGTGCGGGGAGAACGCTCGTCGAAGCTGTAACCCTCGACGGTCAAAAACGAAGGACTTGTTTTATAACAGCCTACATCGAGGAAAAAGGCGCGGTCGAAGGCGGCTGTGCAACGGGCATCCTCCCCTCGGCGGCAGGCATCGCGATTCTGGCGCCGCTCTTGCTCCTCTTGAAAAGAAAGAAAAAGTAGCAACCTACCGAAGAGGCCTTCCCGAAAAGAAGGCCTCTTCCCTTTTTCCGCATCTTCTTTTCTTTCTCCACACCTTCTGTTTCCAATGCCGCGGTGCTATCATAGACACGAAGCCGTCAATAAAGACGGGATTTATGCAATGGAAAGAAAGGTGTTCTTCATGAAAAAAACGTTGTTGTATCGCGTCTTTTTTGCAGTCCCTCTTCTTCTCTTTTTTTCTGCGATCTTTTCCCCGCTTTTCGCTGAAGATGCTTCCGAAAGAAAGCAGTGGATAGACGGCGAGGTCATCGTCACCTACCGCGGAAGCAGCGCGCAGGATGCTCTGCAACGTCGCGCATCTTCCGCCGACGGCGGGAGCGCCCGCGTTTTCGGCGAACTTTCTTCGGCAAGCGGCAACACCGTGGCCGTACTCCGTATTCCGGGAACATCCACGGAAGATCTGCTGGAGGAGTTCGCGGCCGATCCGAACGTGCTCGACGTCTCTCCGAACTATATTATC
>LVBO01000597.1 GCA_001604435.1 Synergistales bacterium Syner_01 | reverse complement strand
CCGATGAACTCGTGACTGTCACAACCTGCCATGTTGCACTTCGCATGTTAATGCGCCTCGGGGGCTGCTGTGAGTGGAGTCGAATGGGGACGCGCTGCGGCGGGCTTGTGGCGGCCGTCGTGGGTGCTGTGCGCTGGGTTGTTGTTGGTGTCATTCACATTCGCCCCGTCCGTGTAGTGGTTCCACTCGTTGGCAGGATACACGTCGGTCCGGCCGGAGTCAACCACGGCACTGCCGGCGCCGACGCAGGGCCCTTGTGCATGCCGATTGCCGGACGCCCTCGGCGGAGCAATAGAGAACCCGCCCCGTTCCGCTCGGGAGGCGCTCCCTCCACGGAACCTGCCGGGGCGGGCCTGTGAACCCTTCGTTCCCCCGCACCCAACCCGCCACGTCACGATCTGCTACACGTGCAAATAGCGGCACCTCCCCATCAGCGCGCGGATTGCCCAAACCTTCGTGGCGCACTGGCTGTCCCTATTCATTGCGCCCGTCTTCACCCGTTCTTAGTCGCACGAGGTGATTCCCTAACCGCTCGTCTTGCGTCGCTATGGCCGGTGTTTGCCGCCTTGTTATACCAATAAGAAGCCCAGCGTTGGCTTCTACGAACACCTTCACCAAGCTCGTACCCGAGCGCTATTGTGTATTGTGCCTCTGGATCTCCTTGCTTCGCCGCTAGTCTATACCAATGCATGGCCTCCTCAGCGTTTTTCCTCGTTCCGATGCCATAGTATAGACATCTTGCCACCTCAACCTTGGACTGGCGATCCCCTGATCGTGCCGCTTCCAGATAGAGGCGAAATGCCTTCCTGAAAGAACGCTTCAACCCGGAACCGGTTTCATAACACACAGCCAGATCATATTGTGCCGAAACAACGCCAGATAACGACGCCTGTGCCAAAAGGCTTGCGGCCTTTCGGAAGTCTTTCGTGACACCCACGCCGTGAAGGTACCATGTCGCCAGCGCATACTGGGCGAGTGGATACTGCAAAGCGGTCGCTCGCTTCAGGTATTCAAGGGCTCGAGTCTTGCTACCCGGTCCCCCATGACGAACAAGTCCAAGTGCTCGCCTGTATTGATACGAACCTCGCATTTCTTTGCCTTCCTTTTTCAGAGTGCCCCGTCTAATTTCGACGGGCCGTTCGACTTGGCCGGTAGCATTCTAAGGTTTAGGATTTCCAACTTCAACGGGCATCTGCAGATGCCTTGCTTTGTTCCCGGCGTTTAGCCACGATTCGTTTCAGCTCCCTGTTTCTCTCTCCAGCTAACGTAGCCGATGCACGCCCATCTCTTCCAGCAGTATCACATCCGCCCGCTGATACCATGCTGTCCGCAGACCTCCACCGCCGTCTGGCCAGTCGCCTCGGCCTACCGTAAACTCCGTACAATGTGTTCTTTGCTGAAGCGCGTGTACACATCGTTCCTCCTCCAGTAATTGACACAATCGCTATGGAGAGATCCTGAAACCGGCAGTGGCAGTGCTCAAGGACCTGGAATGATGATAGGACCAGGATTCCACGGCCCTGGAGGCCATGGACCTTTCCAACCGCTAGGCTTCTGCCTGGGATAATGACGTCGAGCATCTCCTTTTTCCCCGTTCTGGCCCTCCTGACTATTCTCATGTTTATTCCGCGTTGATCTGCGCCTGCCCTTGTGATGGCGTTTAGCCATGTTAATCAGGTCTTCAAGTGCCTGACTGCCCGCGTCGTATATGTTCTCGGCTTGGACGTAGGTCCAAGCCATCGGCGTAGCGATTTCGTCCGCATATCGAGTACCTAAAGAATAGCCACCATAGCCAAACGCGCCAGCTACGACAACTACGGCAGCCGCCTGGGGGACAAATTTCACGGCTGTGCTCAGCGCAACCTTAGTAGATGTGATCAATCCGCCGGCGCTCGACAGAGCATTGATTGTCAGGGTGTTCCCGGATACCGTCATTACGAGGATGCCAACATCAGCCTGAGTGGGGGGCTCTTCCCAACTCCCGCCGGCGCCCCCGCCACCAGAACTGCTACTGGCGCGAGCCCTGCCGCTGGCTTGATCGGCCCACTTGTACCAGTCACATGGGTCAAAGCTGACATCGCAGAAATCGCCACCGGCGTTCACATAGGAATACATGTCGTCCCAGCTGTCGAAGTAGAAATCGGTGCCTACCCCGCCGCCTTCTGTGTAGCACAGCACCTGGAGCTTGGAGACGCCCGCATCCACTATCCAGTTGTAGCCGTAGCTCGCCCAACAGCCGGACGGATCGACATAATTGGTCGAGTTGTTGCCACAGTAGCCATACCAGTTCATTCCGTCGGCGTAGCCGATGGGGTCGGTTTGGAGGAAGCGGCCGAGGGTGGGGTTGTAGTATCGGGCGCGGTAGTAGTAGAGTCCGGTTTCGGGGTCGAGGCGGCGGCCGGTGAAGGCGAAGGGGTTGGGGTGGCCCGGGTCGGCGGCGCCCGGCTGGCCGTAGACGTCGTA
>LVBO01000097.1 GCA_001604435.1 Synergistales bacterium Syner_01 | reverse complement strand
CCCCCATCCGCCGGGAAGTTTCTCCGAGGCGTTCACGGGAAATGGCTTCAGAATATCCACCACCCGGAAAAGAAAGAGCGCCGGGAGGAAAAAGCCTGAGGGCATTCCATACATCGCTATCCAGACGCCGACGACTTCATCGATGATTACCTCCTTCGGATCATCGACACCGATTCTTTTGGAATAGACCTGCGACACGAAGACCCCCACAAGAGCCGTCGCAAGAATAAGGTACCACGGAACCGGAAAGACTACGTAAAAAAGAAACGCGGCTATCGACCCAAGGGTTCCCGGCATTGCGGAGATAAAACCCAATCCGCAAAGAGTTCCGATACACCATGGGATATCTTTAGATCCCTGATATTTCCGCGAAGAGATCATGTTCTTCAGCATCCGTTATCAACACCTCCACAAAAGCCCCTTCGGACAGACCGGCGGCTTCGGCAACACCTACAAGACCGTCGACCTCGGGCGCATCCCTGTAGGAGCGGCCCCAGGCAAACCCGTCGCCCTGGTCGATCTCATCGACAAGGATTGAAAGCGTGCGTCCTAGAAACAGCCGCTGCCTCTCCCTGGATATCTCGGCCTGCAGCGTCATTAAACGATCATAGCGGCTGTTTTTTACCGACGCTTCAATCTGTCCCTCCATCAGAGCCGCCGCCGTTCCCTCTTCGGGAGAGTATATGAATGCGCCAACGCGATCTATTTCAGCCTCTTCAAGAAAAGCGAGCACTTTGTCGAATTGTCTCTCCGTTTCTCCGGGGAAGCCTGTAATAAGCGTCGTACGAAGCGCGAAGAGCGGATCGACACTCCTGGCATAGGAGAAAATCCGGCGAATGTGCCCCTCTTTATCCGGACGGTTCATTCTGCGCAAGACTTCATCATCGATATGTTGAATCGGTATGTCTAAGTACGAGAGAATTCTGGGATTCTCAGCGACCATATCAATGAATGGTTCATCAATCCTGGAGGGATGCAGATACAGCATGCGAATCCACACATAATCCGGAAGCTCGGAGTCAAGAGCTTGTAAAAGCATACGAAGCCCTCGCTCTCCGTAAAGATCTCTGCCATAAATTGTTAGATCCTGTCCTACCAGACAGAGTTCCTTCGCGCCGCTCTGTACAAGGCTATGCGCTTCTTCGAGAAGCGCAGGGAGAGGAATGCTTCGCGCTCTCCCCCGAATCGAAGGGATTGTGCAGTAAGAGCAAAACGTATCGCACCCCTCACCGACTTTTAAGTAGCGGGACCAAGGGCGCGTTTCGGGCAGCATACCCCTTTTCCCTTGATTTGTCATATTTCCTCCGAAAAAGGAAGCGACTCTCCCCCACTCTTCAGCTTTTGCCCACAAATCGACAGTCGGAAGCTCTTTCTTCATCTCGTCGCCATATCTGTTAACAAGACAGCCGACAACGCCTATTTTTTCGAGAAGCCCTTTTTCCTTCATAGCCTCAAGATCGAGGATAACGTTGATGTTCTCCTCGACTGCGGACTGAATGAAACCGCATGTGTTCACAATGGCGGCATCGGCCTCGGAAATATTTTCCACAACAGAAACTCCGAACGCTTGAAGAACTCCGAGGAGCTTTTCGCTGTCCACGGAGTTCTTCGCGCATCCAAGGCTGATAAGATGGACTTTCACTAATCGAACCTTCCAGTCGAGCCGTCCGGATCATAAAAAACTCTTTCGACCCCTCGTCCGGGGTTCCCTAAATCCTGTCCGTTCCATGTCACTTTTACTGCGCTTCCGCGGCCAAACGTAACATTGAGTCTTTCAGTTACCTTAAAATCAGCGGTATCGCCGGACCGCATTGTCCGCTCAAACACCGTTTTGGTTCCCTGACGAACGCGTACCCAGCAATCGCCGTTGGCCGTAATAACCAGTTCTTTCTCCTTCTTTTTTTCTACTGCCGGTGTCGGCGCAGCAACAGGTGCTTCCGCAACGCCGACGAGTTCCGCCGCAGTGGGAGGGAGAACAAGCGTCGGTTGCGGCTGCGGGGCAACGTCAGGAACCCCGGTTGCCTCAGGAGAATCAAGAGAGGGTTCTCCTGTTTGAGGTCCAGACGCAACAGCTTTGATTTCAGGCGTTTCGTTGAAAGCTGCAGGTCTTCCGCTCTCTTCGTTTTCGGGTCGTTCATCATCGGGCGCCGCTTCCCGTTCGTTATTCAGTGAAAAGAGTGAAACCCCGCTCTGTTCCCAGGAATACCAGACATACCATCCCGAACCGGTAACGATCATTAGAAGAAGAACGAACACCCAAAATTTCGATGCGGGTTTGAATCCCTTTGTCGGTGGGGTACATGTTCCCACAACAGGCTCCTCTGTCCGCTTTTTTTCAACTCCCTCCGAAAGCATCGGAAGGAATTCGCTCCAGAGTTCCTCGGCGCCGAGGAATTGTAAGTACGTACGGATGAACCCCCGAACGTAGACAGTTCCGGGAAAACCTGAATAGTCCCCGTGTTCGATTCCTTGTAAAAAGTTTATTCGGATCTTCGTCCCCTCGTGGACATCCTCGAGGCTGAGTCCCAACTCTTCTCTTTTTCGTTGAATTTGTCTTCCGGCTTCTTGGAGCATGTTTTCTCTTTCTTCAGGCACGGTCTGTTGCCTCCTTAACAAGTGTTCGTATTTCCCGCAGGGTTCGGGCAGGTTCCGGGGTACCGAAGACCGCGCTTCCCATTACGAGAACGTCGGTCCCTCCCAGAGCCACCATGGCTGCATTCTGTTTCCCGATACCACCGTCCATTTCGATGAGATATGAATACTGACCTGCGGTCCTCCACCTGGAAAGCATAGTCACCTTTTCCATGACGGATTCGATAAATGATTGTCCTCCGAAACCAGGATTCACCGACATGACAAGAACAAGATCAACAAATGGAAGCAGCGGACGGAGAAGTTCTTCCGAAGTTCCCGGGTTGATGGAAATACCGGCCTTGCCCCCCCTTTCCCGAATCCGCGAAAGTGTCCTGTGAATATGGTGGTCCACTTCTGCATGTATCGTTACGTAATCGGCGCCCGCGGCCAGAAAATCATCGAGAAGGCGTTCAGGGCGCTCGATCATGAGATGGACATCCAAAGTTTCCCGCGGAAACGTCTTCCGCAGAGCAGAAACAAATCCAGGGCCAAAAGTTATGTTCGGTACGAAACATCCATCCATGACATCCACGTGAAGCCAATCTTGTTCGCCTTCTAAAGAAGCGACGGAACGCTCCATATTGAGGATATCCGCAGCGAGCAGAGAAGGTGCAAGGAGAAAATCCCTTTTCATTTGTATCGCTCCTGCCAGACGAATTCGCCCCCAAGATACACGGTTACAACCGCTTCCGTTACAAAGGGAGCGTCGAGGGAAATAAATTCTCCGCCTTTTACATCGCGACTATGCAACGCCTTCGTTCCGGTAGCATCGACCATTTCGATCTTAAGAGAAAGCGGTTTCGTCAATGGAGGTACCTGATACCGTATTCTTGCCGTCCCCGTCGATGATGGCCCCGGACGGACAGCAGGGGTCGACGGTGTCGGGGATACAGGTACCGGCGGTCTGTCTACAGGCGAGCCGATAGCTCCTGCAAGTTCTCGCTGCTCAGGCGTAAGAGGCTGCACCGGTCCCGCCGGTCCGATTTGGTGAACGGGCGTTTGCGGCTGTTCTACAACAACGGTTTCACTCGAAGAAGGAGGGGGCGGAGTGGGAGCGCGAGGTTCCGGAGTCGGTTCAGCCTCCTTGCGTCTGCTTGTCGCTACCTGAAGAACAACGGGATCTCCTTGGCGTATCATAGCCCCCGCCTTCGGCTTGGTCGCCATGACCATACCGTCCGGTGTGTGCTGCGTATTCACATATTCCACGCCGCCCACGCGAAGACCGCTTTGAAGCAGGAGCTCTCTTGCGGTTTTTTCGTCGCGCTGTGCTATATCAGGAACGGGAACCTGCCCGTCTTTGGGAAGCGGCCCCATGCTGACGAGAAGCTCGATTTTTCTTCCTCCTTCGATCATAGCGGGAGAGGCCGGATTCTGAGCGATCACAGTACCTGCAGGCCGAGATCCGTCGTGGACACGGAGAATCTCGCCGGCGCTGAAACCCTGCTCCTCGATCATACGTAACGCTTGTCCCTGTTCGAGGCCGCGCAAATCGGGAATCGCCTGCCTGTTCCCGCCCTTGCTAACTTTCAGGATAACGGTTTTATCTTTTCGTACTTTTGTTCCGGGATCCGGCCACTGGGCAAGTACCGTACCGACCGGAACAGATGAATCGATCTGCTCTATCCTGACTTCCAAACCCATGCGTTCAGCGCTTTCTACCGCATCAAGAACCGACATCTCCCGCAGAGGCGGGATCACCAGGTCCTTGCCTCCAAAAAAAACAGTATAGAAAGCGACGCTTCCGGAAATAAGAATGACCAACAACGCCAGTACAATGGCCCAGCGTACTATTTTCCCTATCAAAAGTCTTTCCCTCCCGATCTCTTTAGTATCACCGCCATGAAAAAACCATCGAGCCACGGCAGTTCAGGCCAGACATAGACTCCCCACGGACGCCCTCTACGAAAGTGTTTTGAGGAAAGCGGAAAAGAAAGCTCGACAAGAGAAGCATCTTCCGAGAGAATTCCGGCGACTACGTTTTCATTTTCCGTCTTCAACAGACTACAAGTAGAGTAGACCACAATCCCTCCCGGCGCAAGAAGAGAAACGGCTCTTTTTAATAGGTTCCGCTGAAGCTGCGCAAAAGACTCCAGTTTTTCTGCGGAAAGACGCCACTTCCCCTCCGGATGCCGGTTCCATGTGCCGCTCCCTGAACATG
>LVBO01000096.1 GCA_001604435.1 Synergistales bacterium Syner_01 | reverse complement strand
GATTCCCGTAAATATATGCGCGACACGATCGCGTTGTTCGAAAGTCTTCGAGACAAGATCGGCTTCGACATCGCTCTCTGTCACGACGTGCACGAGCGTATTCCGCCCGTCGACGCCATCCGCTTCGCTCAAGCCCTGGAGCCTTTCGACCTCTTCTTTCTCGAAGACGCTGTTTCTCTGGAGCAGGGGGAGTGGCTTCGCTCGCTGCGCCGGAGCACATCGATTCCCCTTGCTCAGGGAGAGCTGTTCAACAATCCCTACGAGTGGACGTCGATCATATCGGAGCGCCTTATCGATTTCATCCGCGTCCATATAAGCCAGATAGGCGGCATCACTCCGGCCCGCAAGCTCCAGATCTTCGCGGAACAGTTCGGCGTCAGGACCGCATGGCACGGGCCGGGAGACATGTCGCCCGTCGCCCACGCGGCCAATATTCACATCGACCTGGCGGCCCACAACTTCGGTGTGCAGGAGTGGTCCGGAACCGAGCCTCCCAATTTTATCCTTCACGATTTGAAAGGGCCCCGAGATGCGCTGCTCGATGTTTTTCCGGGGTTGCCCGAGTTCCGCGACGGCTACGTGTATGCGAACGCCTCTCCCGGCCTCGGTGTGGAGTTGAACGAGAGAGAGGCGAAAAAGTACCCTTGTAAAAATACGGTGACTACGTGGACGCAGACGCGGCTGATGGACGGTACGCTTCAGCGCCCGTAGATCTACAAAGGCGGCACGAATTCACGAAAGGGAGATGGGAAAGATGTTGAGCACGAAACGATTCGGCGGTATGGTGGTTTTGGGAGTTGTCGCGGTCTTGTTGGTTGCGGGGAGCGCCTTCGCGGCGATCGAGCTTCGCATGAGCCAGGTGTCGGCGGCGGACGGGGCGATCGGGCGGTCCATGGAGAGATTCGCCGAGCTGATCAAGGAAAGAACGGAGGGGCGATATGTCGTCCACACCTTCCATAACGGCCAGCTCGGCAGCGAGCGCGATACCATCGAGGCGTGCCAGCTCGGCAATCTGGACATCGCAGTGGTGAATCAGAGCCCGCTCGGAAATTTCGTCTCCGAGATCTCCGCCGTGGACCTTCCGTACGTCATCCTCGACTACGAGCATGCCGACCGTATTTTCCTCGGCGAGATCGGCGAGGGATTCCTGAAAAAACTCGACGAGGTGGGCCTTCACGGCCTTGCCATCTGGGAATCCGGTTTTCGAAATCTGACCAACAGCAAGAGGGACATTCACTCGGTGGAGGACGTCGAAGGACTTCGTATCCGTGTAATGGAAAACAGGATACACCAGAGCCTGTGGAGAGCGCTCGGCACGGACCCGGTTCCGATGGCGTGGGGCGATGCGTACACGGCGCTTCAGCAGGGCGCCATCGACGGCCAGGAGAATCCGGCGACGGTGATCGACAAGAACAACGTGGTCGAAGTGAACAAGAAGATGGCGATTACAGAACACTGCTACTCCACGGTCTTTCTCATCATGAGTCCGAGCGCGTGGAATTCTCTGAGCGCGGAGGACCGGAAGATTTTCAAGGAGGCCGTCGAAGAGACGGGGCTTTTCGAGCGTGAATTGAGCCGCGCGATGGACGTGGAGGCCATAGCGTCGCTCGAAAGCAAAGGCATGGTGGTGACGCGGCCGGACAAGCAGGGGTTCGTCGATGCTTCTCGCTCGGTCAGAGAGACGTTCGGCACGGAGTTCGCGGATATGCTGGCGAAAATCGAGGCGTTGAAGTAGATGCGTTGAAGTAGAGGCGTTCGCCGAGACCGCCGGGCGGACTTTCGGGCGGTCTCGGCGCAAGAACAAGGAGGTGTTTGCTTGAATCGTCTGCTGCGCTGGCATAAAAAGCTTCAGAGAACGGTCAACTGCCTCGTGGGTATCATGATGGTCTTGATGATGAGCGTCATACTCGCGCAGACCTTCACACGTTACGTCGTCTTCTACAGCCTGCCGTGGTCGGAGGAGCTGTCGCGGTATCTCTTCGTGGCCGTGGTTCTTCTGGGAATCAACATCGGCATAAGCGAGGACATGATGGTAAGGATCAACCTGATCGACAACATCCTTTCCGTTCGGACGGCGATCATTTTCGAATACGTTCGGGACGCGGTTGCGTTGGTCGTCTCCAGCGTTTTCTGCTACAGCACGATCGGAATGATCCAGATCGGTAGATTTCAGAGAAGTCCGGCAATGCGTATCTCCATGAGTTTCATGTACGGCATTTTGTTCGTGGGTTTTTTGTTCGCCGTCTTCGCCGCCGGCATGCGAATAGTCGAACGAGTCCGGAGATCTCCGGAAACGGAAGGGGTGGTGTGAGTGGAACTTTCCGCCGTCCTCTTGATCGTCGTTCTGATCGTACTGATGCTGTTGGGGTTCCCGATCACCTGGTCTCTGGCCAGCGCGTGTATTCTGGCGATCGTCTTCGACCCTCGGCTTTCGCTGAGCACTCTTCCGCAGAGGATCTTCGTCGGATGCGATAACTTCTCCATGCTGGCGCTTCCTGCGTTTTTCCTCGCCGGAGACATCATGGCCAGAGGAGGACTATCGAAGCGGCTGGTGGTCTTCGCCGATTCCTTCGTGGGATGGGTTTCCGGCGGGATCTCGCTCGTGTCGATCGTGGCGTGCACCTTTTTCGCGGCCATTTCCGGCTCCTCCGTCGCGACCACGGCGGCCATAGGAGGCCTGATGTACCCCGAAATGGTCAAGCGCGGCTATCCGAAAGATTACTCCGCAGCGGTACAGGCCATAGGCGGAACGCTCGGTATCGTGATCCCTCCCAGTACCGTCTTTGTCATCTACGGAAACATCACCGGCGTGTCCGTGGCGAAGCTCTTGATGGCCGGAGTTCTGCCCGGTGTCGTCACGGGCGTTATGCTCTGCGTGTACGCCTATTTCAAGGCGAAAAGGAGCAACTTCCCGAAGGAATCGGGATTCTCGTTCAAGCGATTCCTCTACTCTTTCAAAGATGCCGTCTGGGCGTTGATCATGCCTCTTATCATCCTCGGCGGAATCTATATGGGCGTTTTCACCCCCACGGAATCGGCGGTTGTCGCTGTTTTTTACGGTTTTCTCGTCTGCATGGCCATCTACGGAGAGATCTCTGGTAAGCATGTTTGGGAGATAGTGAAGGTAACGTCGGTGGTAGTAGCGAATCTCATGTTCTTAGTCGTGACCGCGCAGCTCTTCGGCTACCTGATCACCTATTACAGAATTCCCGTGTACGTCACGAACTTTTTCATGGCTATGGCGAGCGACAAGTATGTCTTCATGGCGCTGATCGTGATACTTCTCATCTTTTGCGGCATGTTCCTCGAAGTCGGCGCCACCAACCTTATCCTCGGTCCGATACTCGCTCCCATCGCCGTTGCTTTCGGCGTGGACCCGGTTCATTTCGGCATGGTTTTCGTTTTTCTCCTCGCGGTCGGTCAGGCAACGCCGCCCTTCGGCACCACCATGTTCGTCGCATGCGGCATAAGCGACCAACCGGTAAGCAACGTCGCCAAGCGTCTGATTCCTTTCGTCCTTGTCGAGATCGCATGCGCGGTTCTGTTCGCTTACGTGCCGTGGTTGTCCACCTATCTTCCGTCTCTCGTCTCCGGTTGACGCCCCGCGGTGCTGATCGTGAAAATAAGATGCTATCGATTATAAAAGGATGGTGCTTCGCATGGAAACGATGAAAGAAGTTGTTATCACCAAGCCTCGCGCGTATGAAGTCAGAGAGGTTCCGATCCCGGAGATAGAGAACGATTACGATGTGCTGGTGCGGATGAAAGCCGCCGGTGTCTGCGGTTCGGACGGACATCTCTTTCACGGATCCAATCCGTGTTCCACGTACCCCCGTATCCCGGGGCACGAGAATGTCGGCGTTATTGCGAAAGTCGGCTCGAAGGTCACCAAAGTGAAAGTGGGCGACCACGTCGCGGTGGACCTGATCATCACCTGCGGCAAGTGCTACCAGTGCGGGATCGGACGGGAGAATGTCTGCGAGAACGTAAAGGTCCGCGGCAGCGGTACGGACGGCGGTTTCCGCGAGTTTTTCACCGCGCCGGAGGACGACGTCTACATCGTTCCCGAGGAGATTCCCTTCAAGGATGCGGTACTCGTCGAGCCCTTCGCCATCGGCGCCCACTGCACGGCCCGCGGGCGCTTGGTTCCCGACGATGTCGTCTTTATTCTCGGCGCCGGGACGATAGGGTCGATCATTTTGCAGACCTGCAAGAACATGGGGTGCACCGTGATCTGCTGCGATATCGACGAGAGTTCGCTTGCCCGCGCCGCTCGATACGGCGCCGACCTCTGCGTTCACAGCTCCAAGGAGGATACGGTGCGGAAAGTCCGCGAGTTCACCGACGGCAAGGGAGCGACCATCGCTTTCGACGCGGCCTGCTTCCCCGGATCGCTGGCGAGCCTTTTCGCCGACGGCCTTGTCCGAAACGCCGGACGTATCGTCAGTCTCGGGTTCTCGACGGCTTTCGAGCCCATTTCTCAGGCGATGCTCGACCAGCGGGAACTCGACCTGATAGGTTCCCGGATGTCGTGCTACCAGTTCAAGCCCGTGATCGAAAAGCTTGCTCGCGGCGAATTCAATCTCGACGGCCTTGTCACCACGTTCATCGAATTTTCGGAGATCGACAGAATGTTCCACTATCTGAACAACCCGGAACCAGAGGTTAAGAAAATGGTTGTTCTTTTCGACGAGTAGAAAGAGGAGACGCTTTCCATGACACATTCTTTATTCGACATCGAGGGTAAAAAGGCGATCGTCACCGGAGGGACTCGAGGCCTCGGCAGAGGTATGGCCGAGGCGCTGCTGGAGTCGGGCTGCGAGGTGGCGATCATCGGTTCGTCCGACGACGTCTTCCGGACGGTGGATGTTTTTCGGGAGAAGGGATGGAAGTGTTCCGGCGTACAGGCCGACCTTCGCGTGCGCGAAGAGGTGTACGCCTCCTTCGAAGCCGCTCTGAAGGAACTCGGCGGGGATCTGGATATTCTCGTCACCGCGGCCGGGATTCAGAGGCGGCATTCCGCCGAGGACTTCCCCGTCGAGGAGTGGGACGAGGTGCTGAGTATCAACTTGAACGCCGTTTTTATACAGTGTCAGCTCGCCGGGCGCATTATGTTGAAGAAAGGGTACGGAAAAATCATCAATGTCGCCTCTATGGCGTGCTTCTTCGGAGGGCAGACCGTTCCGGCCTACTCGGCCGCCAAAGGAGGCGTCATGCAGCTCACCAAGGAGTTGACGAACGACTGGGTCGGACGAGGAATCAATGTGAACGCTATCGCCCCGGGCTACATGGCGACCGATATGAACTCCGCACTGCTCGCCGACGAAATTCGTAATCGCCAGATCTCCGAGAGAATTCCTGCGCATCGGTGGGGAACGGAAGAAGATATGAAGGGAGCGACCATATTTCTGGCCTCTCGTGCGAGCGATTACGTCAGCGGGGCCATCCTTCCGGTCGATGGAGGGTATTTAGTTAAATAATCGCTCGAAGATGCACCAAAATAAAAGCCTTCGTTGCTTTCTGTCCGAAAGAACGAAGGCTTTTTTGTCTCCGAATCCGGTGTCTGTCCTTTCTACGGTTCCCCGGCGGTGAGCGTCACGTCCTTCAGCGACGAACCGAAGTTCCGGAAGAGCGTCGCGTCCCCTTTGATCCTCCCCAGAGGGGCGCACGGCGAGGCTGCGCGGGGCTCGTCGCCGACGCTGGCCGGGGTGGGCCCGAAGAAGATGCAGAACGCGCCGCCGGGCGGCCACATCGCGACTTCGCCGATCTCGAAGACGTCGCGGAGCGTGTCCTCCGCGTGCCCGATCTTCGTGCGGAGCGTGCCGTAGAACTCGTCGCCCCAGCGCGACATGGAGAGCGTCTGCGGCAGGCCGGCCAGCAGCTCCCGCGCCGCGCCGGTGTCGTACAGCTCCACCTCGAAGGTCTTCTCCCCGATGCCGAGGAGCATCGTCGTTCCGTTTCCGTTCGCTGTGCTCATATGCATCTCCTCTCTTTCTTCGCTGATTTAGAAAAGGTTGTCCGCGGTCCGGCCGTCGCTCTCCCTATTCCCCCTCCTGCTGCCGCAGGGGGGCGGAGGACGCGCCGGTCAGCTTTTTCAGGTCGTCGGGGCGCAGCTCGATGTCCAACCCTCTCCGCCCCGCGCTGACGAAAATCGTGGGGAAGGCGTCGGCGGACGAGTCGATGAAGGTTCTGAGACGTTTCTTCTGCCCGAGCGGGCTCACTCCGCCGAGGACGTACCCCGTTGCGCGCTCGACGTCGGCGGGCTGCGCCATGACGGCCTTCTTCGCCCCGGCGGCCTTCGCCACCAGCTTCATGCTCAGCATGGCGTCGACCGGGATGATTCCCACCGCCAGCTCCTTGCCGTCGAGCGCGACCACCAGCGTCTTGAAGACGCGCTCGGGCGGCGCGCCGAGCTTCTCCGCAGCCTCCATCCCGTACGATTCGCTCGACGGGTCGTGCTCGTATTCGTGCAGCGTGTAGGGGATGCGCGCCTTCTTCGCCGCGTTGATTCCCGGTGTCATGTTCGTACACCAGCCTTTCTTCGAAGAGTTCGGAGCGCCGGGCATGAAACGCGGGCGTTTCCCTCGGCGCAACTCTTCCGACGATTATAACATCGAGCGCCGGTATCGGAATTTGCGAAATTGAGCGCCTGAGGAACATTTGACAACTATGCTGCGCGATACTATAATTTACAAAACGCTGTCCATCTATGATGAACTAAATTCAGC
>LVBO01000596.1 GCA_001604435.1 Synergistales bacterium Syner_01 | reverse complement strand
GAGATGGACACGTCCCACGACATACCGAAAACCTCCGCGGCCTTCAGGCAGAGAATGGGGCGAAGGCGTTTCCCGCCGGCCGTCAGGGAATAGACCATCGATTCCCTGAGCCTGCGAGGGGCGGGGACGGGAAGCATGTCGCCAAGTTCCTGCAGGCGGGACTCGACGAACTCCCCGGCCTCCGAAAAAAGTGCCTTGAAAGAACATGTATTCTGGGTCATCGGCCGGCCTCCTCTTCATTATTGCAAGTCGCAACAAAAGGTACGGTGCTGTTATCCTCCGTGAGAAGAAGAATCCGCTGCTTCGCTTCCGAAAGATACTCCCGACACTCCCGTACCAGCCCAACTCCTTTTTCAAAGAGCGCGAGAGCGTCTTCCAGCGGCAGGGCTTCCTTCTCGATACGGGCTACTATACCCTCAAGTTCATCCATTTTCCCGCTAAAACTCATTCTGTCCAATCCTCCCCGAGGAATTCTATAAAAAATATTTGCTCCGTGCACCCCTCTGTGCTAAAATTCTTCTGTTTGAACGAAACTAATCGCAGCAAGGGGGCGAAATCAATGGCAAAAGTATGTGAATGTTGCGGTCGCGGGCCTGTCACCGGAAATGCCGTAAGCCACTCTAACCGGCATACGCGCAGGCGTTGGCTTGTCAATCTTCGGAGCGTCAAGGCCGACGTTGGCGGCGGCGAATCTCTTCGCATGAGAATCTGCACACGGTGTCTCCGTTCCGGCAAAGTGAAACGGGCGGTGTAAGCCCTCTTTTGCTTTCTCAGAGCCATCCGCAGTATACACCAAGGATTCCCTTCTGCAACCTAACCGAGATATTTCCTTTCCCTTCGGTTCTGTTGCTCACCGTATAGGGGTGCTTTTGCAGCAGAAGGGAATCCTTCAACTCCCAACGAACATTCTCGAGATCTACTCCAGCACACTCCGAAGTAAGCGGCAGCAGCGAAACCACTCCATTCGTCCTCTCCGACACGCAAAGTTCGAGCGATTCATTCCCTTCCAAGAGAAACAGACACTCTTTATCATCCGCAAATGCAAGAATTCGTACGTCCTGTTCGCGCGCCCACAACGCGGAGAAAATGTTCGCCCAAAGGTGGTCGAATCTCCCCCCCCAGCAACCGGTCACAAGAACCGGTCTCCCGGGCAGCTCTTTTCCCGCCGTGAAGAGCGCGAGCTGAAGATCCGTCAGATCTTTTTCCACGGGGTGTTTCGAAACGGAAACCCCGGAATCGACAGCACGGTTCCACACTTCGGAAGGCGTACTGTCTCCGTCCCCCACAAGCCTGTCCGGTAGAATGCCCGCTTCAAGACAATACACAAGACCGGAATCGGCGCACCAGCGTGCCGAGAACGAGCGAAAGACCTGCTCCAACCATGAGGCCGCCGGCCGCCTCCCCCCTGCAACAACCAGAAGAGGTTCTTGAAACATGGTTGAGAAGGTTACCTCCCCATTGGGAAGAAAGAGCGTGAACACGCTTACTCCGCCTCTCCCGAAAGCACTCGTGAGAGCAGGCTTCTCGCCGTTTCATCGTCGACCAGAATTTCACGGGGTTTCGATCCTTCAGGCGGTCCGACGATACCTATCTGCTCCATAGTATCCACGAGTCGCGCAGCGCGAGTAAATCCGACGCGGAGCTGCCGCTGCAGTCGGCTTGCCGAGGCGATACCGGTTTCCATAACGATATCGACGGCCTCTTCAAGAAGAGGGTCCTCGGCAAAAGAGGTATCCCCGTTGTTGGTACTCTCTCCGGCGCCCTGCGCTTCGATATCCACATACTCGGGCGGGCCGAAGATCTTTCCCAGGTACTCTATGATCTCAAGACTCTTGCCGTCTTCGATGAAAGGAGCCTGAAGACGCAGGGGGCGAGGATACTTCGAGCTGACGAAAAGCATGTCGCCCTTCCCCAGGAGACGCTCCGCCCCGGATACGTCGATAATCGTACGCGAGTCCGTCTGCGACGGAAGGGTAAAAGCAACCCTCGCCGGGATGTTCGCCTTGATAAGCCCCGTGATGACATTCACCGACGGCCGCTGAGTGGCAAGGACAAGATGAATACCCGTCGCCCTGGCCATCTGTGCGAGGCGGCAAATATAATCTTCGACATCCTTTTGCGCTGTGAACATGAGGTCGGCCAGCTCGTCGACCACGATGACGATATGCGGCAGCTTCGCCTTGGGCAGAACATTCTGGTTGTACGACTTCAGATTGCGGACTCTTGCCCGTGCGAAAATTTCATACCGGTGCTCCATCTCCCGAACAGCCCACGCAAGCGCCTGGACCGCTTTTTTCGGAGAGACCACAGGCTTCGCAAGGACATGGGGCAGATGTTCGTAGATGCTCAGCTCCACCCGTTTGGGGTCGATCAGGAT
>LVBO01000595.1 GCA_001604435.1 Synergistales bacterium Syner_01 | reverse complement strand
AGGGGACTGTCCGGGAAGAACTCGCGCATACTTTCTTCGTGATCGTGATTCCCTGTAACGAGCACGATACGATTCTTCTGAACAGTCGAGAGCACCGAAGCGAGCTGTATCAATTTTCTTCGATACAGCGGAAGCTCGCCCGGACGCAGCTCAAGCTTCACATCGTCGGCCAAGTCTCCGGTATGGATGATGCACCGAGGCTCGAAAAAGCGTATCAGGCGCCCCATCACGCCGTAAAAAGTGGACGGAGTGTCCGAGAAGTGCAGCGCTACTTTTCCTCGCAGATCATCCGCGTTCACAGGGAGAGAAAGCCCCCACCAAAGTCTTCTGTACAGAAGAAGCCATGTATTTCTTTCCACTATGCAACGCCTCTCTTCTCTACAGATTCTACCACGATATTTCCTCCGATTTCTTCTCGTGCTAGAATGAGAGAGAAACAGGCCTCACACATGCATCTGCGGGATCGGGGGATTCCTGATGAACACCGAAATTTGCGAACGAGTATCAAAAGAACTCAAACTGCCGCGCGAGTCCGTGCACGCGGTGCTCCTGCTCCTGGAGAAAGACTGCACTGTGCCGTTTATCGCCCGGTATAGGAAAGAAGCGACCGGATCATTGGATGAAGAGGCCGTACTCGCTATCAAAGAGCGTTCACTTCGTCTCGAAGAGCTGGAGGCGCGCAGAAGCGCGATTCATGCGTCGCTTGTGGACCGGGGACTTCTTAACGAAGAATTGGAAAAAGCGATCACGAACGCAGGTTCTCTCACTGCGCTCGAAGACATCTATCTCCCCTACCGCCCGAAACGCAAGACGAGAGCGTCCATGGCCGCCGAGAAAGGACTCGCTCCCCTTGCCGACCTTCTCCTCCTTCAGGAGGGGAAAGACCCCTTCAACCTCGCAGTTCCTTTTGTATCCGAAGAAAAGGGCGTTGCGTCCGAAGAAGAGGCTTTGCAAGGCGCAAAGGATATTGTCGCCGAACGTATCAGCGAAAACGGCGAGGCGCGTCGGCGCATCCGCATTCTCTTCGGCAGAAGAGGAAAATTGAAAAGCAGCTGCGTCAAAGGGAAAGAACAAGAAGGAGCGAATTTCAAGGACTGGTTCGCCTGGGAAGAACCTGCGGCGCTTGCTCCTTCCCATCGAATACTGGCGATGTTCCGGGGAGAACGGGAAAAAGTCCTTTCAATTTCTTTGCTCCCGCCCGAGGATGAAGCGCTTCGGATTCTCCGCGACCTTTTCGTGCACGGCGCCGGTTCCGACTCAATACTGGTGAATGAAGCCGTTGTCGACGGATACCGGCGTCTGCTTGCACCTTCCATGGAGACCGAGCTCCGCAACGCACTGAAGAAAAAGGCGGACAGGGACGCTATCGCCGTCTTCGCCAAGAACGTCCGGGAGATTCTTCTCGCCTCGCCGCTGGGCCCTCGGAACATACTCGCGGTCGACCCGGGCTTCCGGACCGGCTGCAAGTTCGTCTGCCTTAACCGGCAGGGAGATCTGCTCTTTAACGGGACCATTTTTCCACACCCTCCTCGCGCCGATGAAGCGAAGAGCGCGGAAATCATGCGGAAGGCAATAAACGACTACGAAATCGAAGCCGTCGCCATCGGCAACGGAACGGCGGGACGGGAGACGGAACGGTTCTTTCGCGGGCTCGGACTCCCTTCGGACATTCTGATCACTATGGTCAACGAGAGCGGCGCGTCGATCTATTCCGCTTCGGAGACGGCGCGGCGGGAGTTCCCCGAGCATGATCTCACGGTGCGCGGCGCAGTGTCCATCGGTCGCAGACTGCTCGACCCGCTCGCCGAACTTGTCAAGATCGATCCCAAGTCGATAGGCGTCGGCCAATATCAGCACGACGTCGATCAGAAGGAATTGAAGAACGCGCTCGCCGCGGTCGTCGAGTCCTGCGTGAACGCAGTCGGTGTCGAGTTGAACACGGCGAGCCTCGAACTGCTCTCTTTCGTCTCCGGAATAGGCTCCGGGACGGCGGAACGTATCATAAAATTCAGGGAAGCTCATGGACCGTTCTCCTCAAGAAAAGAGCTATTGAACGTGCCGAGGCTTGGACCGAAGACGTTCGAGCAGGCGGCGGGGTTCCTCCGAATCCGCGGTGGAACGAATCCTCTCGACGGAAGCGCCGTCCACCCAGAACGCTACCCGCTTGTAGAGCGTATGGCCGCTGATCTTGGCTGTTCTCTTTCAGACCTGATTTCGAGTCCGGGAGTGAAGAAGGTGCTGGATATACAACGGTACGTCTCCGCGGACGTGGGACTCCCCACGCTGACGGACATACTCAACGAACTGGAGAAACCCGGACGCGACCCGAGGGAGACGTTCGAGCCCTTCACATTTCAAGAAGGCGTCGAGAAGATCGACGACCTGCTTTCGGGCATGCCGCTTCCGGGGATCGTCACCAACATCACTTCTTTCGGCATCTTCGTCGACGTAGGGGTACACCAGGACGGACTCGTCCACAAAAAGCACCTTCCGCACGGCAAAGAGTTTCGCCCCGGAGACCGCGTAGACGTCTCG
>LVBO01000095.1 GCA_001604435.1 Synergistales bacterium Syner_01 | reverse complement strand
GTGAACCAGCCGAAATCCAGCGTGTCCAGCGCCTTTTCCGCCCGCGCCGTGAAGAGCTCCGCCTCGGGGGGCGATACCGGGCGCGCGCCGAGCCCCGAGGGGAGGAAGAGCGCCTCCTCGCGGACGATGTTCAGCGCGAAGGCGTGGATGGTGGAAATCTGCGCCTCCTGCAGCTCCGCGGCGATGGAGGCCAGCTCGCCTCCGCCGGGGTCGAGCACGGGGCGCAACGCGGCGAAGAGCCGGCCGATGCGCTCCCGCATTTCGTTGGCGGCCTTGTCGGTGAAGGTGAGCGTCAGGATGTCCTTGGGGCGCGTCTCCTCGCGGAGCAGCGCTCCGATGAAGCGCCACGACAGCGTGTGCGTCTTCCCCGTTCCCGCGCCCGCGCCGACGAGGGTCAACGCGGCGTCCGAAAAGACAGCCTCCTCCTGGGCCGGAAGGAGAGCTCCTTCCGACGCTATATGCGCCTTCAGGCGCGCCAACAGATCAGCGAGCGCCATTTTCTTCACCCTCCTCGTCGGATTCCGCGCTGCGGAAGTCGCGCCTCCGGCAGAGCGACGAATAGGCGCAGTAGCGGCAGCTTTTCGATTCGTACAACGGGGGGAAGAGCCCCGTGGAGAAGGACTCGGCCACCCGTTCGAGCGCCTCCTCCGCGTCCGACTCGAGCGGCGCGAGCGGCGTCGCGAACGACGCGAAGACGGGCGGCGCGCCCTCCGCGGAGGCCCCCTTCTCCTTGCCGTCCGCAAGGCAGAGGAACGCCGACGCGACAGTCCGAACGCCGCCGGCGGCGAGGGCGATTCCGTAGGCTGCGAGCTGAAGGCTTTCTTTATAGCTCGCAGCCGGCCCGCTCTTGTAGTCGAAGATGGCCGCCGTGCCGTCCTTCAAAAAGTCGACCCGGTCGCAGCGCCCCTTGAAGCGTACCCCTCTTCTCTCGAACTCCGGAAGCGCATACTCGCGCTTTTGCTCCAGCCTCCCGGAGGCCAGTCCGCCGTCCTCCATCGCCTGCTGCACGCGCGCCAGGCGCACTGCGCGGCGAAGCAGCTCCTTCCGGTCGCGCTTGAGGTTCGCGTTCGCCACGAGGCGGGCGTACTTCTCGTCCATCGCCTCGTCGAAGAGTGCATCGACCAAAAAGTCAAGCTGTTCCCCCGTCGACAGGTGTTTTTCCCATACTCTCTGCCAGAGCAGATGGAGCGCGCTTCCCGCGAGGTCGAACCGGTGCAGCTCCTCGGGGGGCGTCTCCAGCGACGCCGTGCGGGCGCAGTAGTAGCGGAAGGGGCATGAAACGTACGTATCCAGGTCGCTCAGTGAAAACACCTTCTCCTTCGGGGGGAGGAGGGGAATATCGTGCAGACTGCCCCTGACCGCGCCGGTCGTCGCCCACGAGCGCCGGCGCGTCTCCACGCCCTCCGCCGTCGGGTACTCCTCGGGGGCGAGGATCTCGCCGAGCGACCGTTTCAGCGGCTCCGCCGCGGAAGAACGCAGCCACGGACGAGCGGACGAGCAGGCGGCGTCGATGAAAGGGGATTCGGGGAGCGGACGGCCGCCGTCGTCGGCCAGAGGGCGCAGCAGAATGCAGAGGTTCTCGCCGCAGGCCGCAAGCCGGCGGAAGAGCGCCTCGCGCTGGCTCCGTTTCTCCGGCACCAGCGGAAGGTGGCTGCGTCCGAGTTCCAGGCTTTCGTGCAGGAACTCCTTCCGTTCGTCGCTCAGAAGAGGGGACTCGTGCACCTGTCCGGGCCACCGCTTCGCCGTCATCCCCGGAAGAACCCACACGGAGGCGCCGACGAGCGAGGGGGGCGTGCCGGGGTGAAGGGCCACCGTCGGAGATACGGGAGACGGCATCCAGATCGACGCCGTCTCCGCCCACTGCCCGAGGAACGCCGTCGCCTCGTCGAAGGAGAGACGCGCGCTTCCTGCCTCGCCAAGGTCTCTGCGCAGTTCGCGCAGAGAGCGCTCCTTTTCGTTCGCCTCCTGGACGGCGAGTGAAACTTCGCGGATATGTCCGTCGAGGCGGGGGAAGCGCGCCGCCCGTTCGACGAGCCGCTTCAGCTCCGCGCGCGAGGGCGCGAGGCGTGCGAAGGCCGAAAGAAGATCCTCCGGACGCCCGCCGCGCTGCACGACGTCGGCGAAGGCCGTCGCACGGCGGAATGCGTCGCTCCCGGCCTCGGGCGGGAATCCTTCCAGGAAGTCCGTCCACCCTTTCCTGCCCGAAGGCAGCGCGTTCCCGAACGCCCTCCGCGGAAAGTCGAACGGGGCGAAGAGCAGCGAAGAGAGAAAGTTCGCCGTCTCCACCGAAGGCCACCCGTCCGCGGACAGGTCGAGCGACCGGAGCGCGCCCTTCCAGAGCGCCGTTTCGGACACCGTCGCTCCCTCGCGCAGCGAGAAGGGAATGCCGTACCGGGTGAAGCTCTCGACGAGGGAGTCCAGCTCCTCGCTCTCCGCGCAAAGGGCGATGTGTTCCCATCCGGGAAACGAAAGTCCGCTCGCCGCGGAAAGGTACCCCTCGCCCGCGGGCCAGAGGAAAAGCTCGCGAGCCAGCGTGTCCGTCGAGAGGCGGAGGTCGCCCGCCGCCATGGAGACGCAGAGGGGCGCAGTTTCGCCTTCGCCGGAACAGCGGAGAATCTCGGTCTCGGGGAACTGCTGCGCCGCGGTGTAGAAGTCTCCTTCGCCGCACTCGGGAACCCACAGCTCCAAGTCCGCTCCCGCAGCGCACAGCGAACGCAGAAACGCCATCTGTCCCGAGGCGAAGCTCAGGAATCCTGCGGCGCGCAGCTTCAAACCGCTTGCCCATCCGGCCCCCTCCCGCGGGAAAGCCTCCAGCAGCGCCGCTCCCAGCGAGGGGATCTGCGCGCTGTCGGCGAGGCCGCGTTCTTCGAGGAGAGCGATGTAGTCGCCGTAGAGCGCGCAAAGAAGCGCGCTTCCCGCGTCGCTCGCACGCCCGCTCCGGGAGGCCGCACGCTCGTCGCCCGGGCGTTCGCACAGCGCACCCGGAGCGCAGCCGCCGCACCCCAGCGCCTTCGCCAGTTCCTCCCTCGGCACGCCTTCCCTGAGCAGCTCGCGGATGGACTGCCCCGCAAGCTCCAAAAAGCGCGGAGAGGCCGTTCCGGCGGGAAGCGCGTCGGCGCATCGGTCCCGAAGCCGGCGGACGATGTGCCGGACGAGCAGCCAGTGGTCGGGCGGGTCGATCTGCACGCGGGGCTTCACGCCGAGAGCCTCGGCGAGCGCACGGTAGAGGTCGTCCCATATCCACACCTTCGGCTTCCGCTCCGGGAAGGAGATCGAGTCGGGGAGGAAGAGCATCTCCAGCAGCAGCGGCCGGTCTCTGTTCGACGGCGTCAGAAACACCGCGTCGCCGCGCGCGGCCTCTTCGCGCAGCGGTCCGGCAAGGCTTCGGGGTGTGCGGTAGGTGTGCAGTTTCAGGGGGAACGCCTCCTCGTACAATCGTTTCATGGATCGCGACAAGTGTAGCACTCACCGCGCGGTCCGTGATACAATTCTCGAAAAGAAACTGTTCCATGCTGGAGAGGAGGAAGAGAATGTTTATGAAGAAGCGTGTCGTACTGCTGGGAGCAGCGCTCCTTATAGCGTTGTTCGCGCTTCCGGCGTCGTCGCAGGAACTTCGGTTGACGCTGGAGCAGAACGCGCTCGAAAAATTGTCGGCGATGGAAGGGGTGCTCTACATCGAATGGGGCGTCTACCGAAATACCTGAGGGGAAAAACCATCCGCTCTCGTGGAGAACGGCGATCCCCTCGACCCCGATGAATACCTTCCGCTGAAAGACGAATCCGGCAAGGTGACCATTCTTGTGCCCGAGAAGATGAAGTTCACCGACAACAAAGTTCACGTTGAGCACTTCACCTATCGCGGAAAGGATGTTTTCATCTGCAGGACGGCTCTCCTGCCCGACCGATAAACAAAGGAGGTCCTCACATGAAAAGTCTTGGCGACATGCTGCTGAACACAGGGCCGTTCAGCGAGATCGTCCTCGGGAACACCGCGCTGGCCCGCGCGATGATCGAGTCCGGGACGGAGGTCGTCGCCTCCTACCCCGGCTCCCCCACGCCGGAGATCGGCGCCGCGCTCATGAGCGTTCCCAAAGAGCGCCGTCCCTACTACTTCGAGTTCTCCACCAACGAGAAGGTGGCCACCGAAGTCGCGTGCGGCGCGTCGCTCAACGGTCACCCCTCGTGCGTCTTCTTCAAGAGCGTCGGCCTCAACGTCGCGGCCGACTCTTTCGTCCAGCTCTCGCTGCTGGAGCTGGGCGGCGGCCTGGTCGCCATTCTCGGCGACGACCCCGGCGCGAACTCCTCGCAGAACGAACAGGACAACCGCCACATCGCCCGTCTCGCCTACATCCCCGTGCTCGAACCCGCGTCGCCCGCGGAGGCCTACGCGTTCTACCTTCAAGCGATGAAGCTCTCCAGAAAGCGGAAGATGCCCGTCATCCTCCGCATGACCACGCACGTCTGTCACGGCAAGGAGAAGGTTGCCTTCGCCGGGTGGACGCCCCGTCCGATCGGGACCGTTCCCGCGTTCGACTCCTCCGCCGGTCCCTCCATCCCGCTCACCTCGCGCGCGCTCGACATGAAGCGCCGTGCGATCGCCCGCCTGGCCGAAGTCGCGCAGGAGATCGACGGCTCGCCGCTCCACGAACTGCGCAAGGGGAACGACCCGTCGAAGGGAATCATCACGGCGGGGCTGCCCTTCCGCTCGCTGGTCGACGTGCTGGAGGACGCGGCGGAAAAGCCGGATATTCTCAAGCTCGGCGTGGTCCACCCTCTCCCGAAGGGGCTCGTGGCCGACTTTCTGCGCTCCCACGCCTCCGTGAAGGTGCTCGAAGAGCTGGACGACGTGCTCGAACGCGAGATCAAGGCGCTGGCCTTCGACCTCGGCATACGCACCGTCGTCGTCGGCAAGACCGGTCCCGAGGACTGGATAGGGGAGTACACTCCCGACAAGGTGGCGGAGGTGCTTGCGAAGACGTGGCCCTCCCTCGTCCCGCGCAAAAGCGCGGAGCGCGCCTCCTCCCTCGTCCCCCGGCCGCCGCAGATGTGCCCCGGATGCGGGCACCGCTCGGCGTTCCACGCCGTCAAGCAGGCGCTCTCGAAAAAGGACATCACCGTCGCGGACATCGGTTGCCACACGCTCGGCTTTCTCCCGCCCTACAACATGGGCGAGGTGCTCCTCTCGATGGGGCACTCCACCGGGACGGCCGCCGGGCTCTCGCTCTTCAACACGACACGCAAGGTCGTCGCCTTCCTCGGCGACTCCACATTCTTCCACGCCGGACTCCCCGGCATCGTCAACGCGGTCTTCAACAACCACAACCTCGTGCTCGTCCTGATGGAAAACGGCACCACCGCCATGACGGGGCACCAGGACCACGCCGGCTCGGGGGGCAACGCCAACGGCCCGGCCGAAGCCATCCCCGTGCGCTCCGTCCTCGAAGGGCTTGGGGTGAAGAGCATCCGCGAGGTGGACACCTACAGCCAGGCGAAACTGATCCAAATGGTGAAGGAGGCCGTCGCGGAGGAGGGCTTCTCGGTCGTCATCGCCCGGCACCCGTGCATGCTGAAGTACACGCGCGAGCAGCAACGCGCTCTCGGATACGTGCGCAAGTCGGTGAACATCGACCAGGAGAAGTGCGACAAGCTCCACGTCTGCGTCGAGTCCTTCGCCTGTCCCTCGTTCCAGCGGGACGCCGAGGGACGGGTGGCGGTGAGTGCGGAGCTGTGCATCGGCGACGGCTCCTGCATCCAGACCTGTCCGGCGAAGGCGATCGGCGTGAAGAAAGTTCAGGAAGGAGGCGGGAAGGCATGAATCGCTTCGATATCTATATGTCGGGCGTCGGGGGCCAGGGGATCGGCCTGTTGAGCGAGGCGATCATCCGGGCCGCCGACTACGCGGGGCTCGCGGTCTGCGGCGTCGACACGCACGGCCTCGCCCAGCGGGGCGGCATGGTCGAGTCGTTCGTCCGCATCGGGACGCTCACGACGCCGCTGGTCCGCAAGGGGAGCGCCGCGCTCGTGCTCGCCCTCGAACGCACCGAGGCGCTCCGGGCCGTGGAGCTCTTCGCCGCGCCCGGCGGGACGCTGCTTTTCTACGACACCTGCTGGCAGCCGCTCTCCGTCCGTCTCGGCACGGAGAAGGAGACCTCCGCGGAGGACGTGGCCTCGGTTTGCGCTCGCCTCGACGTGCGCGTCGTCCCCGTGCGGACGGAGCTGCCGGACGTACGGATGCAGAACGTCGCCCTGCTCGCCGTCGCCGCCGAAGAGAAGCTGATCCCCGGCGTCGGCCTCGAGCACTACGAGAAGGCGCTCGCGGATCTGCTCCCCGAACGGGTGCTCCAGGGCAACTTGAAGGTGCTCAAAGGGTAGATAGTGTATCGCCGGAGGAGAAGCGCTCTTCTTCTCCTCCGGAAGAAGGAACACACGGACACGAAACCTTTTATGTCTTTTCGTTCGTTTGTCTAGTGATCGCGTTCGAGAGACGATACTTTCTCTTTGCGCACCACCAGGGCGTCCGCCGCGACGACCCCTTTCCCTTCTTCCATCACGAACACCGGATTGATGTCCAGTTCCGCAAGGTTTTTTTCCACTTCGGCCAGCACGGAGACGCGACTGACCACTTTGGCCAAAGCGGTGATATCCCTCGGTTTTCTGCCGCGCGCGCCCGAAAGGAAAGGGTACCCTTTCAACTCGCGGATCATCCGAAGGGCTTCGTCTTCCTTGATGGGCGCATGACGCAGCGAGACGTCGCCCAGCACCTCCACGTAGATTCCACCGAGACCCACCGCCACGACGGGGCCGAAGACGGGATCCCGTTTCACGCCGACGATGCATTCGAATCCTCCTTTGACCATCTCGGAGACGAGGAACCCCTGCATCTCCTCGGGAGAAACGATCGACGCGAGATTCGACCGCACCTTTTTGACGGCGTGCCGCAGCTCTTCGTAGTTGCGGATATCGAGCGCGACGACCCCCGCCTCCGTTTTGTGCATGATCGAAGACGCCATTCCCTTCACCGCGACGGGAAAGCCGAGTGTGTCCGCCGCGTCGAAGGCCTCTTCCATATCGCGGCAGAGGAATTCTTTGGTCGTCGGGATGTCGTACGCGGCAAGAAGCTGTTTCGCGTCGTATTCGGTAAGAGGGGCCTTCCAACGGTCGAGAGCGGGAGAAAAACCGTCGGTCGCCGCTCTTTCGGGGGCGAGAAAATCTCCCCAGCGTTTCAACGCCTTCAACCCGCGAGCGCACTGGCGGAAGCTCTGAAAGACAGGAACCCCCGTTTCTTTCAAGGAGTCGATGAATTCTCCTCCGTGGAGCCGGTCGATCATCCATACGACCGCCTGCGGCTTCGAAGACGAACCGAAGCTCTTGCGGGTCTCGTTCGTCATGACGACGCCCGCCTTTCCCACGATCATGGAGAGCGAAGTGACCACTCCGTCTATGTCCGGGTCGTTCAAGACTCCCGAAAGAACTTTTTGAAAGTCCTCCGGCGTCTCCGAGATTTGCACGGTCATGTCCACGGGATTTCTCGAGGCGCCGAACGCGGGAATCGAAGCGGCTACGATCTCTTTCGTGCGGGGGGCGAACTCGGGGACGGACAACCCCTGATCGTTCAAGCTGTCCGCCATGACGATGCCCGCTCCTCCCGACGTGGTCAATATCGCGGTTCTTCCTTCGAATCTTCTTTTCTCGCTTCCGAAGAGCTGACCGATTCCGATGATGTCGTCGATATCCTCCATGGGAATGACTCCGTACTGATCGAATACGGCTTTCCACACTCGTTCGTCTCCGGTGAGCGCCGCAGTGTGGCTTTTCGCGGCTTCTTTGGCGGATGGCGATCTTCCCGCCTTGAGTATCGCCACCGCGATGTCGCGCTCTCGGGCGTTTTTGACGAGGTTCAAAAACGCTTCGCCGTCGCGGAGCCCTTCGATATACATCATCAGCAGGCGGACCTCGGGATCCAGGATCAGATGCTCGGCGCACTCCACCGCGTCGAGGTCGCATTGGTTGCCCGTGGTGACGACGTACCGGTATCGAACCCCGTGGTCCAGCCCCACTCCGAAGGACGAAAAACCGAAGGCGCCGCTTTGCGAGACGAAGGCGACGTTCCCCGTCTTCGGCTTGGGAGCGTTATACAAAGCGCCGGAAAACGTCACGGGGATGTTTTCGGCGAAGTTGGCGAATCCCTGGCAGTTCGGTCCGAGAACCCGTATGCGTTCCCTGCGGGCGACGGAGACGATCTCCTCTTGAAGCGACGTATCGCCCGTTTCGGCGAACCCCGATGAGTAAACGACGGCGAACGGAATCTTCCGTCGCCCGCATTTTTCGAGCGTTTCCGGGATGAGACGGGCGGGAATGCTCAAGACCGCCACATCCGTTCCCTCGGGAATCTCGGCGGCGTCTTTCAGGGCGGGGAGTCCGCCGACCGCATCGTATTTCGGGTTCACGGGATACACTCGCCCCTCGTAACCGAAATCCAGCAGCGCTTTCACCGTGCGCCCGGTGAGTTTGTCGAGATCGGCCGAAGCGCCGATCACGGCGATACTGCGAGGAGAAAAGAGTCTTTCGAGAGCGGGCCTTTCGTTCATTGCAATCATCCTCCGGAACGGTATTTCCGACAAAAAAGAGCCGCCCCGCAAGGGACGGCCCCGAATACGCACACAAAGACGCACGTCTTCTCTATCTGAAAAGACGGCGCGTTCTTCGCACGTCGGCCCGAGTCCTCGCGGGTACATGCACCTCTTCGAAAGGCCGGTCTCCTGGCTCGTCTTCATCCTCCCCGGCCCCTTCCCGGAAAAATCCAGTGGGCGCAGCCGGTTCGTCTGACTTACAGTGGCGGGTCCGCGCCGGTTTTTCACCGGACTTCCCGAGCACCTTCCAAAGTCGGATTGTGGCTCGATACTATACGGGGAACCCGGGGAAAGTCAAGAAAAGCAAAAACCTCTTTTTGGTCCGGACGGACCTTCCCGTGTCTCGGAGTCTCTCCTTTGCTTTTCTCCGGCGCATGGAGTACCATTTCCCTGGACGATTCGAGAAAAGGAGTGGATTCGATGTTTTCATGCGTCATCTTCGATTTCGACATGACCCTTGTGGACAGCAGCTACGCCATACGGGACACGATGAACATGGTCGCCGAACGGGAGGGGCTCCCCAAAGTCACGCGGGAGGACGTGCTCGCCGTCGTCGGCCTGCCGATCCGCGACTCATGGATGAAGGTCTGGGGAAGGTTCGACGAGCGCTGGCTCGCCGACTTCCGCGAGATGTTCGTCCAGCAGGAGTTCGCCGGAATCTTTCCCTTCTCCGGGACGAAGCGGGTGCTCGAAACGCTCGCGGCTCGCGGCGTCGCCCTCGGCATCGCCTCCAACCGCCAGCGACCCGGAGGCCCCTTGAAGGCCGTCGGGCTGGAGAGCTACTTCGGCTCCGTGGTGGGGATGGACGATGTGGAGAAGGGCAAGCCCGCCCCCGATATGCTCCTCAAGGGGATGACCGACCTCGGCGGAACGCCCGCGACCACCCTCTACATCGGTGACACCGCCGACGACATGACCGCCGCCAAAGACGCCGGAATCCGGTCGGTCGGACTGACCACAGGCAACTTCACGCCCGAAGCCCTTCGCGCCGCGGGCGCCTGGAAGGTCTACGACGCCGTGGAAGAGATTCTCCCCCTCTTCGGAACGGAGGGCGGACGAGGTGACTAACGCGCGGAATCGCCTCGCGAAGGAAAAATCCCCCTACCTGCTCCAGCACGCGGAGAACCCCGTCGATTGG
>LVBO01000094.1 GCA_001604435.1 Synergistales bacterium Syner_01 | reverse complement strand
TGGGTCTGCGGGGAGCCCGCGTTCCTCGAGAGCTTCTGCAACCTGAAGCAGGCCGCCGACCTCCATACGTCGACGATCAGCCAGTACGAGATCGACGCCTACCTCTCCGACTACGATATAGAGGAACACATCAAGAAGCTGGTCTCCGTATACCGCGAGCGGCGCGACCTGATGATCCGCACGATGGACGCATCATTCCCGAAGGAGGTTGTGTTCACCCGCCCCGAGGGAGGACTCTTCACATGGGCCGAGATGCCGGAGCATGTGAACGCGCGGGACCTCTTCCTCAAGGCGCTCGAGAAGAAGGTCGCCTTCGTCCCCGGAGGAGCGTTCTTCCCCAACGGCGGGCACGAGAACACAATGCGGCTCAACTACTCGAACATGCCGCCGGAGCGCATCGTTGAAGGGATCGAACGCCTGGGGGCGGCGATCCGCGAGTACCTCTAAAAAAACGAATGAGAGAGGCAGGGCTGAAATCAGGCGTCCTGCCTCTCTTTTTACTTTCACGCTTTACGTTGTACATGTTTCAATGTTATCATGTACCGTGCAGCATACCAATATCCGCAGGAGGTTGTTCCCATGGCAGGCAAGCTCATCGAGTGTGTTCCGAATTTCAGCGAAGGACGGCGTCAGGATGTGATCGAGGCGATCGTCGCTCCGTTCAGGGCGACGAAGGGGTGCGGTCTTCTCGATTATCGGGCGGACGCGGACCACAACAGGCTGGTCGTGAGCCTCGCGGGATCGCCCGAGCCTGTGCAGGAGGCGCTTCTGCAGGCTGCTTCCGTCGCGGTGCAAAAGATCGATATGAACAGCCACCAGGGCGCGCACCCGCGCATCGGCGCGGTGGACGTGATTCCCTTCACCCCCGTAAGCAATATTACGATGGAGGAGTGCGTCGCGCTCTCGCATTCGTTCGGCGAGAGATTCTTTCAGGAACTCGGCGTTCCGGTCTACTTCTACGAGGACTCCGCGAAGCGCCCGGAGCGGAAGCGCCTCGAAGTCATCCGCAAGGGGCAGTACGAGACGCTCAAGACCGAGTCGGTCACCCCGGAGCGGACTCCCGACGTCGGCGGCCCCGCGCTGCACCCGACGGCGGGCGCGACGGTGATGGGCGCGCGGAAGTTCCTCGTCGCCTTCAACGTCAACCTGAACACCGCGGACGAGGAGATCGCGAAGAAGATCGCCAACTGCGTGCGGGCCTCCAGCGGCGGTTTCTGCCACGTCAAGGGTATGGGCGTGGCGCTGCACGAGCGCGGCATGGCGCAGGTGAGCATGAATATCGTCGATTTCGAGAAGAACGCGGTCTACAGGGTGCTCGAACTGATCCGAATGGAGGCCCGGCGCTGGGGCGTCGAGGTCGTCGAGACGGAGATCTACGGAATGATTCCTGCGCTGGCTCTCGTGGAGAGCGCCGCGTACTATCTTCAGATAAAGGACTTCGACCCGTTGCAGGTTCTGGAGCTGAAGCTCCTCTCCGGCGGTGATGGTGCATGATCGTTAAATTCTTCCGCAACGCCCGCATCTACACTCCGGAGGGAAAGCCCCCCTCCAGGGGCGCGGAGCAAGGTACCCTGAGAAGTATTGAACGGGGAACGCTGCTCGTTCAGGACGGGGATATCGAAGCCGTCGGCACGGAAGAAGAGCTTCTCGCCAATCCCCTCGTGAAAAATGTCGACGAGGAGATCGACTGCGAAGGCCGCTGTCTGATCCCCGGTTTCGTCGATCCGCACACGCACATGTGCTTCGCCGCCCGGCGGGAAGAGGAGTTTTCGATGCGGCTGGCGGGGGCGGCGTACCTCGACATTCTCAAGAAGGGCGGTGGCATTCTCTCCTCCGTCCGGCATGTACGGGGCGCGAGCGAACAGGAGATCTTCGAGCGCACGCGGACGCTCGCGCTCTCCGCGCTCTCCTTCGGGACGACCACCGTCGAGATGAAGAGCGGCTACGGACTGGACACGGAGAGCGAGCTGAAGATGCTCTCGGTCATCCGCCGCATCGGACGGGAAACGCCCTTGCGCGTCGTCCCCACCTTCATGGGGGCGCACGCGATTCCGGAGGTCTTCAAGGGGAACGGCGACGGTTACGTCGATCTCATGGTTGGAGAGATGCTTCCCGCCGTCGCGGAGCAGGGAATCGCCCGCTTCTGCGATGTTTTCTGCGAGGAAGGAGTCTTCTCCCCGGAGCAGACGCGGAAAGTGCTTGTCGAAGCGCGTAAATACGGGCTCGGATTGAAGATCCACGCGGACGAGGTGCACGATACGGGCGGGGCCGCGCTTGCGGCCGAACTCGCCGCCGTTTCCGCGGAGCATCTCCTCGCGGCGAGCGACGAGGGGATAGAGGCCCTCGCGGCGAGCGGAACGGTCGCCGTGCTCCTCCCCGCCACGGCGTACAGCCTGCGCAAACCGTACGCGCGCGCCCGGACCATGATCGAGAAGGGGGTTCCCGTGGCCCTCGCGACCGACTGCAACCCTGGTTCCTCCTTCACGGAGTCCATGCCCTTCGTCTTCGGCCTGGCCGTCCTCGTGATGGGACTCACGGTCGAAGAGGCGCTTGTGGCGACGACGAAGAACAGCGCGCACGCGATCGGCCTCGGGGCCGAGTGCGGGACGCTCGAGCCGGGAAAGAACGCCGACTTCCTCCTCCTCGACGGAGAGACTCCGGCCGTCCTTGCCTACCACGCCGGGGTCTCCCCGGTGAAGTCCGTCTTCAAGAAAGGGGAGCGTGTCGCATGATGATCGGTGAGCGGAAGAACACAGTACGCCTCGACGGGATGTCGCTTACACTCGAGGATGTGCTCCGAGTCGCGCGCGACGGGTGGGGGGGCGAACTGGACGAAGAGGCCGCCCGGAGGGTGGAGGATGCGTCCGCCGCCGTAAAGGCCTGGGAGAACTCCGACGACGTCGTCTACGGCATCACCACGGGCTTCGGCGATCTCGCCACGGTGAACATCTCCCGCAAGGACCGTCGCCTGCTGCAGGAGAATCTCCTGAAGAGCCACGCCTGCGGCGTCGGCGAGCCGTTCTCCGAGCAAATCACGCGGGCCATGATGCTGC
>LVBO01000594.1 GCA_001604435.1 Synergistales bacterium Syner_01 | reverse complement strand
GTCCGTACGAAGGGCCGTATTCGAAAAAAAGACCAGACTTTCAACGAGGTGATGTGTATGTATGCGCAGCCTGTGCGGAAAGAGGCGACTCTTTCTCCCGCAAAATATGAAAAGGACCTGTTGGGCTACTTCTACAAGACGATGGTGACGATCAGGAGTTTCGAGCAGATGATCGAAAAATTCTTTCTCGAAGGCGAGATCCCGGGGTTCGTTCACCTGTACATCGGCGAGGAGGCCACCGCGACGGGCGTCATGGCCAACCTGCGAAAGACCGATTATATCCAGAGCACGCACCGCGGACACGGGCACACCATCGCCAAGGGGGCGGACCTCAAACGGATGATGGCGGAGCTTTTCGGCAAAAGTACGGGAAGCTGCAAGGGGAAGGGCGGTTCGATGCACATCGCCGACTTCAGCGTGGGGATGCTCGGCGCGAACGGCATCGTCGGCGGCGGATTCACGATGGCCACCGGCGCGGCGCTGGCCCATACGATGCAGAAGACGGACGGGGTCGCCGTGACCTTTTTCGGCGACGGCGCCTCCAACCGGGGGACGTTCCACGAGGCGGCGAACATGGCCGCGGCCTGGAAACTTCCCGTCATCTTCCTGTGCGAGAACAATCAGTGGGCCTCCACGACGCCGTATCGTACGGCGACTTCCGTGGACGATATCGCCGACCGCGCCGTCGGCTACGGAATGCCCGGCGTGATCGTGGACGGGAACGATGTCTTCGCAGTCTACGAGGCGGCGAAGGAGTTGATTGAACGGGCTCGCAGAGGAGAGGGGCCTTCGATTCTGGAGTGCAAGACCTACCGCATCAAGGGGCACTTCGTGGGCGATCCCGAGAAGTACCGGACGAAGGAAGAGGTCCGGAAAGTCCTCGACGAGACCGATCCCATCCCCCGCTTCGAGAGTAAAGTGCTCAAGGCGAAAGCGATGACGAAAAAAGAGATGGAAGCCGTCAGAAAGACGATCGAAGAAGAATTGAAAGAGGCTCTGGAGTTCGCACGCACCTCTCCCGTACCGGAGGAGTCGGCGCTCTTTGAAGGTCTCTACGTGTAAGGCGGTGGACAGGATGAGAGCAATCAGTTTTTCCCAGGCGACGCTGGAAG
>LVBO01000093.1 GCA_001604435.1 Synergistales bacterium Syner_01 | reverse complement strand
GCGGGGTCTGTGAAAGGGTTCCCGCCCCCGAGCGCTTCCTTCAGTTCATCGCTGTCCAGAAGAAACTCCCTCTTGCCGACTCTGTGAACATACTTCCAGGAGACATGCCCGTGACCGACAAGGAGAGTAAGCAGTGTCGAGGGGATATCCCCAGGAGGAGGAGTATCTACGCTTTTTTTATTGAATGACGCCGAAACCGTTGTGCCTTTCCCCGGGGTTGAGGAAAGTAAAAAAACTCCACCGCATAACTCGGCGAGTTGTTTCAGAAAAGGCAGCCCAAGACCCACCCTGCGTTCAGTCCGCGTTGTATAGAAAGGATCCACAACAGCTCGGGCTGTCGCTTCATTCATTCCTCTGCCGTTGTCGCGCACGGTTAAACGAATAAACTCGCCGTCGTCGTCGAATGTGACAACAATCGTATCGGCTCCGGCATTCACACCGTTCTCAGCGATATCGAGAATATGGTGGGAGAGATCCTCGAGCATGATCAGGCGTACTGATCAAGGAAATTTTGCAAGGCCGCTTCGTCGTCGGTGAGTCTGCCGTGCGTATCGTCGTCTATCATCACCACGGGGGCAAGACCGCAACAACCGAGACACGCGACCGGTTCAAGCGTAAAACGCAGGTCGTCGGTGGTTCCGTTTTCCTTTACACTGAGCATGGACATGATTCTGTCCATGATCTTTGCGCTTCCGCGAACATGACACGCCGTTCCACGGCACACTCTGATAATATGGCGTCCCCTGGGCTTCAGATGAAACTGGGCATAGAAAGTTGCCACGCCGTAAAGCTCTGCAAGAGGAACGCCCAGTTCCTCCGAAACTACTTCCATTGCCTCCCGGGACAAGTACCCTACCTGCCGCTGGGTCTCCTGAAGCACCGGGATAACACCGCCGTGCTTCTCTTTCCACGGAGCGGTGATCTCCTGTACCATGGAACGCACGTCTTGCTTTGTTTCCACAACCATTGCCCGACCCCCTAAGTATAGTGAATTTAATAACATATAGAATAACAAAAAACGACTCTCTATATATTCTACATAAAAAAACTTCGGGGAAAGAAACCGTTTGCCCTGCAAACAGCGCCCGATGTAAATATTACCACAGAAAAAAGTTTTTTTCTCTAAAAAAAGCAAGTTTTTGCTTTTTCTCATACATTTTCGCGATACTCTGGACTCACGCTGATTTTTCTTTTTTCGAATGCTCTCCGGCTCACAAAAAAAGGGCAATAATATCAAGATTTCAGAGGCAAGTATTCCCCTTCGGAAAGAAGTTTCAATGCCTCTTTCAGCCTTTCGCTTTGTGAAAGAACGCTCCAGTCTTGCCTGCTTTCAAGCTTTACCATTATATCCTCAGCGGCGTCGGCAAGACCGAGCGCGTCGGCAAGCACCAGCATCTTCTCAGTGTTTTCAGGCGGAAAGAGAGACGCGGCAAGACCAAGAAGTATCGTCCCTCCGGCAATCCAGTTAGCCGACGAGGCATCCCCCTCAGTCAGCCACGCATCCTCGAAGAGCATCGCGAGACTGTAGCTTTCCAGCTCCTCCTCTTCAGCCTCTTCATCCGGTTCTTCATAGTACCCGAGAATGTGGAAGGGAACGTCGGGATCCGCCGCGAATGCCTCCCAAAGCGCCCTATAGGCAGGCATGGTAGCCCCCGAGAGCCTGAAAGCAGCGATCGCCTTGCTGTGGAGCATGGCAGGAAAAGGCTCTCTTTCTTTCAGACACTCCTCGAGGATCGCGGTATATTCGTTCATGTCGACAAGGATACGATAGAAAAGAGTTCTTCCCAGGGTTTGCTGTTCAGGGTCGACTTCCATGATTTCGTTCGCGATTTCAAGCGCCTTTTCGTTCTCGCCTTCGGAGAAATAAGAAAACCCGAGACGCTGAAGAACCGCTACGTAGAGCATTCCGAGTTCGTCATCCAGAAAGGCGATTTCCTCCGGAACAGGCGATTCCTCTAAATCCCTCTCCAAAAGAGAGCTCGCTTTTTGCAAAAGAACGATCTTCTCCTTCGAATCCTCGGTGACATCGGCGAGAAGGATGATCGCTTCCACATTATCCTGGTCGTAATTCAGAATTATCCGAGCGATTCGTTCCATTTCCTCCGGATCATTGGTAGTGTATGCCTCGTCAAGAAGCCTTTCAATTTTCTGCGTAGCATCCATAGATATTTCCCCCATTTGCTATTTTTTCTCGTCCCTAACCAAGAAGTCTAGCTCACGAATTTTTTCCAGTCAAATGGCGTGGTGTAAAATATGAAGAAGTGCTAAAAGCCATGAATCTTTTTTCAGGAGGAAAAAGAATGAGACGGATGCGCGTATCTTTTGCATTGTGCGGTATTTTCTTTTTACTTTTCCTGCATTTGACGGAAAGTAAATCGTTCGCGTCAACTCCCAAAGGCCGTATTGCCGATTCCGTAAAAGTTCTTCGTGAAATGTCGAAGCAGGACGATGCGTCGACAATGGGAGATCTTATCGCGCAAGCCAGGGGAGTCGCTATTTTCCCTTCAGTTGTAAAGGCTGGTATTGTTTTTGGAGGACAATATGGAGAAGGTTTAGTGCTTCGCCGTGATCCAGTAAAGAAAAGATGGTACGGTCCATCTTTTGCAAGCGTTACCGGGGCTTCCTGGGGGTTGCAGATAGGCGCGCAGTCCATAGCCCTTGTGCTCGTGATCACCAACGACAAGGGGCTGAAGGGGTTTACGGGGAACAACGTCAAACTGGGAGGAGACCTCGCGGTAGCCGCCGGACCTGTTGGGAGAAGAGGGGAACTGGGAACCGATTATAAACTGAAAGCTTCTATCTACAGCTATTCGATGACAAAAGGTTTGTTCGCTGGTATCTCTCTTGAAGGAGCGGCTATCAATGTAGACAGAAATGCGAACCAAGTGTACTGGGGCAAACCGGTTTCAGCGGAAAATGCCTTGAATTCACCGGCAACAAAAAACGAGATCAAGCAGCTCGTCATGGAACTGGAAAAAATAATGAAACAGGCCAAATAAGCTCGATACGAGAATGCAGCAAGCACTTTACTCGGGTGCCTGCTGCATTCTCGTATCGTTAGATGATCAGCTTTCCTCCGCCTTGCCCTTTTCCTCCCATTCTGTTCAGCTGTTGCAGAACAGCCGGAGAGGCGACGTCGATTTTCGGTTTCTGAGCCTGCTGCTTGGCCATAGCCTCCTGGACTTTGCGCTCGTACTCCTCCATCCCCTTCTTCAGAGAATCGATATCGCCCTTTATCCACTGAAGGATTCCGTCGGCGATGGTCTCCACGATATCATCGGAAGGTTCTTCGGCTATGGCGCCAAGTTCCTTCAGCATGCGGTGCTCTTCTTTGATGGATTCCACTATATCCGCGTCTGTAAGAATCCCCTTTTTATACAAAACGCGTGCAACAATATTAAACTTGCTCTTCGAATTCTCATCGTTGATCGCAAGGCTATCCACCCTGGCGAGCAGCATGGAGAGGATTTCGTCGAGACTCACCTGCATTGGCATGGCCATTGAAAAGCGCCCCCTTCTAAGAAATTTCGAGTACTGATTGTATCACATCACACATTGAAGCGGATTTCTATCATATCACCGTCCGCAACGATATACTCTTTCCCTTCAAGCCTGAGTACGCCCTTTTCTCGGCACTTTGCTAAGGAGTGTTCATGGGAAATGAAATCTTCGTAGGAGACGACCTGCGCCCGGATAAAACCTCGGGCAAGGTCCGAATGGATCGCTCCTGCGGCGTCCACCGCGTTGTCGCCCTTAACAAGCGTCCACGCCCTGACTTCGTCCTTCCCAGTCGTAAAAAACGAGAGAAGCCCAAGCAGGGCGTAGGCTTCGGAGATAAGACGATTCCGTCCCGATTCTTCTATACCGAGCTCGCCCATGAACTCCTTCTGTTCTTCCTCTGGAAGTTCCGTAATCTCCATCTCCATTTTTCCGAAGATCTTGAGTAAACGGATGCCTTTTGTTTTCGCTAGCTCGCGGAGGGCGCCGAGAACGGGAAGGGAATCATCCGTCTGGGTTTCGTCGAGATTCGCGACGATGAGTTCCGGCTTCAGCGTCACAAAGGCGAAGCCGCTGAGAAGACGAAGATCTTCGGACGAAAGTCCGAGCTCCCTCAAGGGGCGCTCTTCGAGAAGGCAGGACTGACAGCGCTCCAGCAGCGCTTTTTCTTCAATTTCGGAAGGGATATTTTTTTTCTTCGCTTGAAGCCTGGACAGTCTGTTTTCGATAACGCCAAGGTCGCGAAAAATCAACTCCATCTCAACGATATTCCAGTCCCGTACAGGATCGATGGAATTCTCCGGGTGCGGAACATCGGAATTTTCAAAAAGGCGAACAACGTGCACCAAGGCGTCCGATTCCGAGACGAAAGAGAGAAACGCATTCCCTACGCCTTCTCCCTTGCTGGCATTTCGCGAAAGACCTGCGAGGTCGACGAACTCCACGGTCGCCGGAGTAACTTTCTTGGGCTCGAACAAGCGAGCCAAGTGGTCGAACCGTTCATCGGGGACGTTGACCATTGCTCTGTTGGGATCCGTCTTCCCGCTTGCATAAGGTTTCACTTCGGCGCCGGCACGCGTGACTACGTTGAAGATCGTGCTCTTTCCGCTCAGCGGAAGGCCGATAATACCGCATTTGAGCATTTCGCTTCCTCCTTTGTTTCGAGACGGTTTTTTTCAGTCTCGTGATGCATTATACCTTTTCCACGCAGAAAGGGAAGAATCGGTTGTACTTTAGAAAACACTCAATCCGGTATTGTAAATTTCTGTTATCATTGATTGCAAGCTCTTATTTCTTGAACGAGGAGGTTTTTCGAAATGAAGACGGGCGTCTTCAATGTATCGCTACTGCTTTTTCTGCTCGTGTGCCTTTTGAGCGTTCCCTCAGAAGCTGCCTCAATGTATTCGATTCTCCGTACAGAGATGTACCCTGCCGGCGCCAGGTGTATCTTCTCGATTCCGGCTTCGGAAAAGGTGCATTTTCAACTGCCCGGAGCCTTCGACAGCGCTACTGTCCGTCCGATTCCCTCGGAAGGGGTGGATGTTCTCTCTTTTGAAGCCGTTGACGTATCCCGTTCCGAATGGATTCCTCCTGTCTTGGAGAAACTTTTTGCTGCAATGCGTGAGAAAGAACGACTGCAGTCGGTTCATCAAGCCAAGATTTCGGCCATCGAAAACTCGCTGGCGCTTCTTTCCGGTCCACTACCAAAGGAATTGAAAGGGGCCGATGTTGCAGAGTACATCGAATCAGTCCGTGCAGTCCGGGAAAAGATGGAAATGGAGCGCGCATCTTTATCCGATTCTTTAGATGAACTTCAAAAGGAACTCGCTGTTCTTCAAGCAGAATTCAAGGTAAAAATGCCTCCTGACTCTCAAAAAGCGGTCGAAATCTCCGCGGTTCTCTCCGGCAGCGGCGATTTTCTTGTGGAGGCTTTCACACGCTACGCGGAGTGGGCTCCTTTTTATAGAATGAATCTCTCCGCGAGCAGCGGCGATATTGCAGCTGCGCTTTTTGCACGAGCGAGGCAAAGGACGGGGCTTCTTATCGAAGGAACAGTACACTTTCATACGTCGATGCCCTCAGTTTCCGTTTCACCTCCGGAGCTGCGCCCGCTTGTAGCGGATCTTGCTCCGAAGCAGAAAGATGCACGTCGTTTCACTATGGACGACGCTCTTCCGATGATGGCGCCGATGGTCCAGTCTCCCCTTCCTGCCGAGCCTGCGCCCCGACCTATTATCCAGACTCTTACCGACCTTTCAACACAGGCTGAAGGTATGCTGACGGGAGACTATACACCGGCGGATTTTAACTTGGGGGCTTTTACGCTGAAGTCGGAAACTTCGATTGTTTCGGTCCCGTCGCTCTCCGAGCAGGCATGGCTCGTCGCAGAGTCGAAAGCGCTCCCCTTTCCTATTCTTCCAGGGATGGCGGAGCTTTCCGTCGACGGGCGTTCGTCCGGAAAAACAGCTCTTGCCGAGCACGGCTCCGGTTCCGATATCCTCATTGCCTTCGGCAGGACTCCAAGGGTCAAGGCATCCAAGGAGAAACTCGTTTCCAAAGAAGGGAGTACCTGGACAGGAAGAGGCCGTATCGAGGACGGCTATATGATCGAAGTAACAAACGCCATGCCCCATCCTGTCACGGTGACGTTGAAAGATCGTATTCCTATTTCATCGCGGGAGAATATCTCCGTCGAAATCCTGCGTATCGAGCCTCGGCCGGATGATCATTCTGAACAGAATCTCCTTACTTGGAAGCTGCCTCTGGCTCCCGGTGAAAAACGTACCATAAATGCGGTCTTCCGCCTGAGCTACCCTTCGGATGAGACGGTGATTTTGCGTTGAAGCGCTTTCATAGGAAGAATTCCGTGAATAGGAGCAGCGTGCGTCCGCTAAGGAGAGTACTGGCATGATTTTATGGTTAACTATCCCCCCTCTGCTTTCACTGCCACTCTCTCTCATTCTTGTTGCTTTCGGAAACGAGAGCAACAAAGTTTCGGCGGGGGCGCCTTTATGGGTCCTCTTACTTCTTTTATATTTTGCGTTCAGCATGTTCTATGTTTTTTCGATTAAAAACAGTTTATTTTCACAATTGACTCCGCTGCAGCTGGCAGCCCAAGGCATAATCATCTGCATCGTTTCCATGGAGGCGGGCGCTCATCCGATTCTTCCTTGGGTGGGAGTCATCGCCGCTGTTTCCGGTTTTTTTATCTTGTTGCACTCGTACTCCCAGTATGACAAAAGGACGCCTCATCCCGCACCGGTCGCTAACGTCGACTCTCCTTCTCCGATTTCAGCGGCTACGTCTCTGGAAAACTCTCCTTTCCCATACGTGGTTACGGACAACGAGGGAACAATCATCGATGCAAACGACGCATTCGCATCCTTTGCCGAAGAAGTCCCCGTGCAAGGAGAAAACGTGACGAAATTTTTCGTTCCGGGTGAGACGGAAGCGGTCGTCGGCGGGAAAAAGCATGCTCTCTTTCAGAAAACGCAGGACGGTCTTTTCCATTTCCTGCTTGTCGACAATCCTCCGTCACAAAAAAGCTCGCAAACTGCCGAGGCAAAGAGAGAGTCGGAGCTCTTTGACCCGAAATACGGGCTCTACTCCAGAAAATATGCCCAGTTGCGCATCCCTGAGGAGCTGAGCAGAGCAAACAGGTACAGGCGCTGGCTCTGCGGTATTTTGCTCAAGGTGGACTATACCTATCTTCCGGGACGAGGTCGCCAGCCGACCTCGGAAGAAGCTTTTCTTGCGGCGTATGTTCACTACGTCAAGGGCTCCATCAGAGAGAGCGATATGGGTTTTTCGATGCAGGACGGGGAGTTTTTGCTTTTACTCCCGGAAACACCGCAGCAAGGCGCAAAAGACACGGCTCTCAAACTGTTAGAGCTTCCTGAAACACTGGCTGAGATGAAAAAGGACTATCCCTTCTCGGTTGACATAAAATATGGTTTTTTGTATTACAGCGGGAACTACCCTCTTTCGTACGATCAATTCATCCAAAAACTCTATTCTTCTTTAGGAGGAAGCGGCGAATGATTTCTTCAAAAAAAGCTGCGCTCATTTTTATCTTCAGTCTGTTCTTTCTGATCTTCACACCGCCGAATAATGCCGAGGCGAACGAGCGGCATCTTTCTTCAATGACGCTCGAGGAAAAAGTCGGACAGATAATGCTGGTTTTTTTCGAGGGCAGCACGATGTCCGAGAACCTTCAGAAGTTCGTTTCGGAGATCAAGGTCGGGGGAGTCATCCTGTACTCCAGCCGAAACAACATCGAGTCGGTCGAACAGGTTGCGCATTTGAACGAAGAGATACAGCGAAGAGCTCTTGTTTCGGGGTCTCGTCCGCTCTTTATCGCCATTGATCAGGAGGGAGGTTTGATTGCCCGCATTCGCGAGGGAGTTACCTCTTTCCCCGGTAATATGGCCCTTGGTGCGGCAGGAGACCCGTCTCTGGCCGGCCGTGTTGCTTCCGTAATGGGAGAAGAGCTTGCGAGCCTCGGCATCAACATGAATTTCGCTCCCGTGGTGGATGTGAACAACAATCCGTTGAATCCGATAATCGGCGTTCGATCCTTCGGTTCCGACCCGCAGAGAGTCGCCCGACTCGGGGCGGCAATGATTTCCGCTTTCTTAGAAAAAGGCGTTTTCCCTTCGGCGAAGCACTTCCCCGGTCATGGAGATACGGAGGTGGACTCCCACTCGGGCCTCCCCACCATCAACGTCTCGAAGGGTCGCCTGAATACTGTTGAATTTCCTCCTTTCAAAGCCGCTGTCGATACCGGCGTACCGATGGTCATGACCGCGCACGTTCTTGTGCCGTCTCTGGACGAAAAAAATCCTGCAACACTTTCTCCCGCCATCCTCGGGATGCTCCGCAGCGAACTGAATTTCAAAGGCCTGATAATCACGGACTCTATGGGCATGGCGGCTTTAAAAAAAGAAAGAACCCTGGAGGAGGCGGCGATAGAAGCGCTGAACGCCGGCGCGGATATTCTGCTTTTCGGAGCCGATAAGGGACACGAAGAAACGGAGCACTTCGGAATGTACAACGCGCTGTTGCAAGCCTGCCGTAAAGGGGAAATTTCTCAAAGTCGGCTTGACGACGCAGTGCGAAAGGTTCTGGATGCGAAAGAAGCACTGGGGCTTCTTCAAGATGAATGGAAACCGCACTTCGCTCCCAGTATAGCTCCCGATGGAGCTGCTACAGCGCGCGAAGCGGCGTTGCGAAGCATTACCGTTGCCCGAAACAGATCCGAGACCCTTCAAACCATACGAGACGGAAAAAAGCGTCCGCTTCTCTGGCCCAAGGAACGTATTGCCGCAGGAAGGGCATTGTGTACATTCCTCTTCCCTGTCGACCTGATAGAAGTACCGGAACGGCCCAATGCGCAAGACGTCGCCGATGTATTGCTGCGAGTCGGGGACGTGGACAGGGTTTTCGTCGCCGAGTACGACAGCAAAAGAAACCCGGATTGGCTCAACCTTGTCCGGCAGGTCGGAGAGGAACGAACTCTCCTCATATCTCTTCGGACGCCGTATGCTCTTTTGTCGCTTCCCTCGGTGTCGGGCGCTATCGTTTCATATAGCGACAGCACTCCTTCGCTTCGGGCGCTTGCCGATGTCCTTCGCGGCGACGCCCCCGCTGAAGGAAGGTTGCCGGTGGAGCTTCCCGGTTTTGAAATACACACGGGGGGATGCCGGGTAACCTCCGGTTTTTAAAGCTACACCGCGAGAGACAGCTGGGTTTTTACAGGAAAGGAAGATATTCCCGCAGAAACGGCGCCGGGTTCCGAAAGGAACCAAGCGCCGTTTTCATTTTTATCCCATACGAGGGAAGGCGTGCAGCAACCGCTGCAAAGAGGGGCGTCACAGAACCAATTTCCGTTTGCATCTTTCATCCACATGTCGAAAACCTCCTCGTGATTCTGCCTGATTGGCAGCAAGTGACACTGTTTCTTGCACGAGAATGTTATACCACGACTTTTTTTAAAAGTCAACACTCGTTAAATAAACATCTTTAAAAAAACCTTAGTTTATTTTCTCGAAGAGGAGTTTTTCCCCCATGGTATCCCGAACAAGCGGAACAGGGAGTAGGCGGGTAGGGAAGACATCTTTTCCCGCCAACGTTTTCATAAGAAGGTGTCCGACGGCAACCCCCATTTCAAAAGCCGGCCATTCGAGACGGAAGAAACCCGCACGCACCGGTTCCTCCGGGGGGGCGCAGACGCACCCGAAACGAACCCTGCACCCGACGTCCTCAGGTACGCAATCATCCATGATCCAGAAGCATTCTTCCTGGGCTGCTTCTGAATTTGCGATACTTCGCGAGAGAAAGGGGAAAAGCGGAGATGCCCCTGAAACAAGGCAAAGCGGCCGTCCCGAAGAGACGGCGCGAAGTCTTGAGAGCGTTTCTTGCTCCGAAACAAGAACCGAGGGTGTTTCGGCAATGGAAAAACCAGCCGTTACAACAGGTATCTTCGAAGGCAGAAAGCGGGCGGGCGGCATCCCCTCCCCGCTTCCCGCAAGAAGAATACAGTCGACACGGCGTGATACAAGCGAAGCTTCCAGCACGTCATTATTGAAACCGGGCAACTTGAGAAGAATTTCCATTCCCGCGTTGCCGAAAACACGGTTCAATCCAGAAAAGAAAAGCGGGCTGAACCATGGCTTAAGGCTTTCCAGTACTACCGCCGCAAGACCGGTCCTACCGCCGGAAAGTACGCTTGCGGTGCGATCAAGTCGATATCCGAGAACCTTCGCAGCGTTCCAAACTTTATCACGCGTCGCGGAAGAGATGCGTGGATCTCCTTTCAAGGCTCTGCTGACCGTGGCCTTGTTCACACCGGCGAACCGGGCCACATCTTCCATCGTCGCTCGTGTCACAATCTAGAGGAGGGCGCTACACGTCGAAACATGAGCCGCCGATAAACTCTCTGATAATCGAGTTGTTCGGTATGATCTCGGTAGGAATCATGGGAACGAATTTGATCATCGAGAGGATTCGCTGCGCTTCACCGTAGACAGGAGAGCCTTCCGGGACCGTATGGAGTATCGGATCGACATACGCCCTCAGAGCCGCTAATTCATAAGGCAAGGAGGAATTGAACATCACATCCGCATGTTTCTGGTACGGGAACACAAACTGCATGCTGCCCTTGATGACCTTCGGCCAGAGGGTTAATGTGGATTCGGCCGAGTGTCCTCTTGTCCTCGCATCGCGGACAAGGCGGCGAAGAAGGCGGTTATCGGTCGTGCTTGTTCGATTGTGGTTGTCGAAGTTGACCCCGGTGAGCGGAGAAACGAATATTCCGTACAGTTCGTCCTTCGCAATCGCGCCGGTCACCCTGTCGTTCAAGCCGTGTATCCCCTCCATGATCAGAATATCACGGGGACCGAGTTTGATTTTTTTCCCGGGTTTTTTCTTCCCTTCGATGAAACTGAACTGAGGGGTGACAACCTCTTCTCCGGCGAGAAGGCGGCGAAGATGATCCTCCAGGAGTTCAAGTTCAAGGGCCTCCACTACTTCAAAATCGAGGTTGCCTTCCTCGTCGCGAGGAGTATCTTCCCGGTTCACAAAGTAGTTATCCATAGCCAAAGTGACAGGATTTCTGCCGCAAACGAGAAGCTGTATTTTCAGACGTTCTGAAAAGGTTGTCTTTCCGGAGCCCGAGGGACCTGCTATCGCGGCTACCTTGATTTTCGACTTGGAGGCTATTTCGTCGGCGATTCTCCCCAGCTTCTGCGCGTGAAATGCCTCCGCTATGAGGATCACTTCCTGGGTTCTGCCCTCGGCAACCTTTTTATGCAGACTGTCCATCGTCCTGAGATCAAGCACTTCCAGCCATTTCGCATAGTCGAGGAAAACCCCGGAGAGATTGTTCGAAGCTCGGAACGGAGGCAGAGAGGATGGATAGCTGATTGTCGGGAATTGAAGCACCATCCCGGGACCGAGCTTTTTGAGATCGTAGAGCTTGAGATAGGCGGTCGAGGGGGCGAGAGGGGCATAGTAGTACCCGTACATATCCGCGCAACGATAGAGTTCAACAGGATCGACGGCCCCGGACTGAAAGAGTCGCGCAACTTCTCCGCTCCCCTGCCGGTCGAAAATTCTCCTGGCCTTATCGAGAGGCACGACTTTTCGAATAAACGGGAGGTCTTTTCCGACAAGATCAGCCATTGTAGTCTTGATGATTGCGAGGTCTTCGTCCGTGACTTCCCCCTCTACAAACTCCCAGTAGTACCCTTCGCTGATGGAGTGGCGGAGGACGATGTCTTTAGCCAGACCTCGTTTGCAGGAGAGCACGAGAAGGAAGCTCAGAGAGCGACGATACACCTCCATGCCTTCAAAGGTGGATGTATCGATGAAATCGACACGGGCATTGTCTTCGATGACCCAGTCGAGAGAACGAAGGTAGTTGTTAACTCTCCACGCGACGATGGCCTTCTCTTCTCCATCCGGACGACTCTCCGAAAGAACGGATTTTCCCGTGACCGGAACGTCGCTTGAAAAAACAGGTCCGTTTGCCACTTCAATAGTGAATGCCATAGAATGTTCTCCTCCCTTCGAAAACGAGTTGCGCTGTATTTAAAAGTAGATTATGCTTATATTACCATACGGAACAGCGGAAGGAGACGCACATGGAAAGCGTAAAAACGAAGACCAAAATATACGACCAGGTGGTCGATAGAATTAAACAGCGCATTTCCAAGGGGGAACTGCCTCAAGGCTCCGCTCTTCCCCCTGAACGCCAGCTTATCGACGAACTGAACGTCAGCCGCAGCTCGCTCCGTGAAGGGTTTCGTATTCTGGAAATGATGGGCTTGATCGAAAGTATTCCAAGTAAAGGCCGTTTTGTGAGGACGTCGCGAAGCGACGGCGGAGCGACCGGGCGCGTTCCACTCCAAGATGAAGCTATCCTGGAACTCGTCGAAGCGCGGCTTGTTCTTGAACCTGCAATAGCCGTTGAAGCGGCGAAACACGCTTCTCCCTCCGACCTCACGAGAATACGCCGAATTCTAACAAAAACGGGGAAAGACGTAGAATCTCTGGAGCACCGAGCCCAGTGCGATTTCGATTTTCATCTTGTGTTGGCGGAGTCCACCCATAATTTCATCTTCGTCAATATCGTCAAGATGACGTTCAACCTGATTATGGCGACTCATGAACGCATCTATGCGCTGCTCGACGATAAGGAGATCTTTCTTCGCGAACACGAGGAAGTCTACGACGCCATAGTCGGTCGCGACATCGACCGCGCCGCGAACCTGATGGCCGATCATGTGCGAAGAGTCTACCGCACGCTTCAGAACGGCATTGCAATGGAAGGCGTCGCCGCCAGTGCAAAATGACGGCGGCAACGCCCTCGGCGGCTCAGTACGTCCAACTGAAATCCGGCAGCCCCTCGGCAAGAAGACGGCGGCGCACATCGGCCGAAATCGCCTCTAAATCCGCTTCGGTTCTCCCTTCGCAGCGAGAGACGATCACCGGCTGGGTATTCGACGCCCTGATCAATCCCCACCCCTCCGGGTAGAGTATCCGCACGCCGTCCACGGTAATGGCTTCGTACTCTTCGAGCGCTTTGTCCCGCAACGAAGCCACCACGTCGAATTTTTTCTCGTCGGGGCAGTTGATCCGCACTTCGGCAGTGCTCGGATAACCGGGAATATCCGCGATCATTTCCGAGAGTGTTTTGTCGCTCGACGAAAGAATTCGCAAAAGCCTCGCCGCAGCATAAAACGAGTCGTCGAATCCGTAGTATTCGTCGGCGAAGAAAAAATGCCCCGAAAGCTCTCCGGCGAAAACCGCCTTGATCTCTTTCATCTTTGCCTTGATCACGGAATGGCCCGATTTCCAAAAAAGCGGTTTGCCGCCGAATCTCAGGGCGTCGTCAATGAGCGACTGGGAGCATTTTACTTCAACGATGACATCGGCTCCCGGATGCTTCGGAAGTATCTCCCGCCAAAAGAGGGCCATAAGAATATCCCCCCAGATCATCTCGCCGCGTTCGTCGACCACACCGAGGCGGTCCGCATCTCCGTCGAAGGCGAGGCCGACATCCGCTTTTTCCCGCCTTACGGCCTCCATCAAGGAAAGGAGGTTCTCCCGTTGCTGCGGATCTGGGTGATGATTCGGGAACGTCCCATCCGGAGTTTCGAAGAGCGAAACGACTTCACACCCCAGCGCCTCAAGGTAGCGGCGTATCATGATGCCTGCGGTTCCGTTGCCGCTGTCGGAGACCACTTTCAGCTTCTTTGGTCCAAGAGAGCATTTTGAAAGCAGCATACGAACGTACTCATCACGAATATCGGCTTCGGAAAGGGAACCGGGATGGTCAGCATCCGTCATGTCGCCGTCGAGCACCATACGGAGTATTCCTTGAATATCCTCTCCATAAAGGGTTGCACCTCTGAATGCAAGTTTCAGCCCGTTCATATCCTTGGGATTGTGGCTACCTGTGATCATCACTCCGCCGCCAACCTCGAAGCGATGAAGGCTCCAGTAGAGAAGCGGCGTGCTGACCGTCCCTATGTTGACAACATCCAACCCCGTCCGCAGCAGACCTTCGACAAGGGCGTGCGAAATCCTCCGAGTCGAAAGACGAACATCGCCTCCTATTGTGATTTTTTTCACTCCGCGGCGGACCAACCAGGTTCCGAAAGCTCGTCCGATAGCTGAGACTACATGGTCGGTCAGATCGACATCTGCGACGCCGCGAATGTCGTATTCTCGAAAAATAGTCGACGAAATATGCATTTTACTTCCTCCTTTTGACACGCTCGCTCTTGTCCTCCGCACCATCTCGTTGTATCATCGAAACGTTTGTACCTATGCCCCTATAATCAGGGTATACAAACTAAAAGTCAAGAATCCGTTTGCGTTTCGCAAAGAAAAGGATGTGCTCCTCGTGAATGAACTTTTCATAATAGCACCGATCGCAACAGTGATTCTCATCGGGAGAATGCTTGATGCGGTCGGTGCAGTTTCCCCGCAGACCTTCCGGGAAACGAACAAAATACTCTACTGGCTCTCGATTCCGGCGCTCCTGCTCCGCCTGACCGCCCGCGCCGACTTTGATGCTCTCGGAGGATGGAATCTTTTTTTCGCCGTGTACGGAACGTATTTTTCACTTCCATTTTTGGCTTGGGGGCTCGGCAGACTTTTTAAGGAGGAGCGCAAACGGCTTGCTATATCCGCTCTGACGTCCATGCGATCGAATCAGGTTTTCATGGGAATTCCCGCTGTTTCGATCGCTATGGGGAACCCTGGGCTTGAAGCGCTGTCGCTCTTCCTCGCCATGAGTCTCGTGGGGTATCACGTCATCTCCATTGCTTCCTCCCAACTCGTCCTTTCCAAGGGGCTTTCATGGCGTTCTCTCCTCGGCACGACATCGAACGTCGTGCGAAATCCTATGGTACTCGCCTGCCTCGCCGGGATACTCTGCTCGTCTCTCGGACTCCGCCAGTTCCCCGGATGGATCGATACGACACTGAAAGTCCTCGGCGATATCGGAACAGGTCTTGCTTTGCTCGCTCTTGGAGCAAACATCAAGATCGCCTCGCTCAAGGGACTTTTTCGTTCCACGTGGAGAGACTGTACAGTCAAACTCTGCCTTCATCCCATGATTCTTTTCCTCCTTTTTTCTCTCCTCCCGGTCGAGAGGACGATGATGCAGGTTGTTGTCTTTTGCTCCGCTATGCCCGTCGCCGTCAATTCTCTGGTAGTCGCCCAAGGAATGGATATGGACGAGCACTACGCCTCCGAGCTTATCGCCGTGTCGACAACGCTTTCCGTATTCACTCTCCCCATCTGGATCCGAATTTTGGGGATCTGAAGCGCGGAACCTCTCGTCAGGAGGAACGTCTCCATAAGAGCAGACCGTCCTCGATAAAGGGAGCAATCAGCGCTTTTTTTCGCAACCAGGTCAGGTGCGCGGATATGGCGGCGCTGTAGAGAAGAAACTCCGTGATCGACATGGAAATGCCGAAGAGAGTGCCGAGCCTCCTGACGATTTCATCCTTCCCTACAGGTTCCGAGCAACAGTCAAGAACCGCCTGGCTCACACGCATCAAGCTCTTCCGATTCGCTTCGGCCAGAGGGCGGATATTCTCGACGGCCGGGGCATGACTCGGAACAAACCATTCCGCCTCCTGTTGTTCGATGAATTCGAGCGTTTCAAGCGCAGCCTGCACGTCAAGCACGAACATAATGTGATATTTCGCCAGAAGTGTTTCAGAAAAAAGCGCATCCGCAACAAAGAACACGTCGTCGGGTGTGCGTACGCCGATCATCTCGAGAAAATGCCCTGGAAGGGGGACGGCTTCGAGTCCGCTTTCATCGAAGATCCCCGGATTTCGGATGAGTATATCGACCGAAGAAGGTTTCGCCTGGAGAAACCTGTTCGAAATCTCGGCGAAAGGGAATGCCGTCCAAAGCAGCAGCGGTTCCATAAACGTGTTTTCCATCACGGCCGCCTCCAATGGAGTCGCGGCTATCAAACACCCTGTTCGCTTCTTAAGAAAAGCGTTCCCTCCACAATGATCCGCATTCGAGTGCGTCCCGACGATGCAGCGTAACCGTTTTTTCTCATATTCCAAATAACGGGCTATCTTGCGCCCCGCTTCATCGTCCAAGCCGGTATCCACAAGCCAGACATCTTCTTCTTTCTGGAAATACCCCACATTCACTTTGCCGGGGAACAAAAACGTCGAGCCTTTTAAGTGACGTTTCTCCACACGATCACTTCCTTTCGTTTTTTCTATATTCTCTCGTGAAGAAGAAATGTTTGCAAGCCTCTTGCATCGTACGGAAAATACGCTATAATCAAAACCAACTTTGGTACGGACCATAAATATATGATACACAAAAAACGGCGCTTCACTGTAAGGGAGGAAAAGCTATGGAAACGGCACACAAGGAAAATCAAGGAAAAACTGTTTTTGCGGAGAAAGGCGAAAAAGATGACCGGTTCGATGAAGTGATGGCCGATATGAACCAAGCAACGTACAGAGCTCTTCTGGGGCAGTAGTACTCGCTCTTCGTTTCGGGACCATCCGCACGCCGGCATTCGCCGGCTTTTTTGTTTTGCCGACTCGGGCTCCGGTAGAGTATAATACCGGTAGCTTTCGGGAGGTGAGAGGTGTGTCCAACAACGGCAACGATAGTGCATCATCATCGTTTGTGCCCGCTCTTGAGGTGCGGGAGCTTCGGAAATCATTCGGCAATGTATCTGTTCTTGAGGGCATCTCGCTTTCCGTCCGTGAAGGAGAAGTCATCTCGGTAATAGGTCCGAGCGGTTCAGGGAAAAGTACGCTTGCACGGTGTATCTGCCGCCTTGAGGAGATCGACGGGGGGGAGGTGTTGCTTTACGGAGACAGAATAGATAACGGCAAGCATTCGAATCGTGATATTGCCCGTCTCGTAGGGATGATTTTTCAGCAGTTCAATCTTTTCCCTCATCTGTCGGTTCTTGAAAATATAATTTTAAGCCCTGTTCGTATTTTGGGGAACTCTCCGAAGGCTGCGGAAGAAAAAGCAATGGCGCTTCTGCAGCGCGTAGGACTCTGCGAGAAAAAATCGGCGCGTCCCAATGAACTTTCCGGCGGGCAACGCCAACGCGTGGCGATCGCGCGGGCTCTTGCAATGAATCCCAAAATCATGCTTTTCGACGAACCGACAAGCGCCCTTGACCCGGAACTTGTAGGAGAGGTTCTTGATGTTATCGCGGATCTTGCAAAGTCGGGGATGACCATGATGATCATCACACATGAGATGCTCTTTGCAAAAGAAGTTTCCGACCGGGTGCTCTTTATGGATGGGGGGAAAATTCTCGAACAGGGCCCACCGGATTCGATTTTCATATCCCCGCAAGTTCCGAGAACACGGATTTTCCTTCAGCGCATGCTCGCGCACGTGGGTAAAGAGCTTGTACAAGCGCATTCCGATGAGAGGATGTGGACTCATGACGCTTGATTTTTCCGCAATCACTCCGTATCTTCATATGCTGCTTCGCGGAGCCCTTATCACTATACAGGCCTCTTTTCTCTCTCTGCTGTGCGGATCGATTCTGGGTATTCTGATAGGCGCAATCAGGGTAGCTCCATTCGCTCCTCTGCGCGCGATGGCGGCCGGGTATATTTACGTAATCCGGGGGACGCCGCTCCTTATTCAGCTCTTTCTTATATATTTCGGGCTCCCTTCGCTCGGCCTTAATCTTCCCGCCTTCACGGCGGGGGTCATCGGCTTAACGATTAACTCGTCCGGATATGTCGGGGAAATCGTTCGGGGAGGCATCGAAGCAGTTCCCAAGGGGCAATGGGAGGCTTCGAAAGTACTGGGTCTTTCCTATGTGCATACGATGCGTTTCATTATTCTGCCGCAGGCTATCCGGAATATGCTCCCGGCAATCGGCAACGAATTCGTCACACTTATAAAGGAATCATCCCTGCTCTCTACGCTTGCAATCACAGAGCTCACAATGGTAGGACAGCAAGTGAGAAGCGTTACCTACGCATCGTTTGAAACGTTTATCATAGTCGGTGTCATCTACCTTGTAATGACCAGCATTACCAGCTTTGCTCTTCAGTATGTCGAAAAACGATGGACCGTAGCTTGATCTCTGCTTTTCATTAAAAAGGCTGCGCCTTGTTTCCGGCGTAGCCTTTTTCTTCTGATCTCAGGAGAGTTGCTGAGTTGCTTTCCCTATGCCGCCTCCCCCTGTCATCGAGGCCGAGAGGCCGAAGGAAGACCGTTCGATATCGGCGGCGAGTCCATCCAGGTACCCCCACGTCGCCATGACGATTTCCCTGATCGAAAGCTTTCTTTTTTCTCGCATTTCGTTCCACAGCGGGATAGGAAGATAGAGCCAGATACGGAATGCCGCATCTTCGCTGCCAAAATCCGAGAGTATGAGATACCCCGCTTTGCTGTAGAGAACAACCGGCCTGGAAGACTGAGAGTTCATCCTCTGGAGATCATCCACCGAAAAAGCGAGACTCTCCATATCCTCGATATCTTTCCTTCCGGGCAAGTCCATCAGTGAAAACCAAATGCGCGGGGTCTGCAACGTGCCCTCGAAAACATCAGGAGCTATTTTCAGCCAAGTCTTTATCCTGGAAACACCTTCATAATCGTTGCGGGAAAGAGCGAAACGGATTGCCCAGTAGGCCATCCGTGCAGGAGCATCTTTATCGAGAGACTCCTGCATTGCCTTCTCGTTCTTTAAAAAATCCTCGTCCTGAAAGAGCGCATCCTCCTTGAGCAGTCCGCGAAGAATAAGCATAGCGGGCAGATGCTCCCCGGGAGGGGGCATCTGACTGCGAAGACAGCTTTTCAAGCGATCCACAACCTCTTTCGCAATAGTTATCGTTTCGACTTCGCCGAGCGTGATCGTCTTCGGTTTTTCATCATAGAGAAATATTTCCTCCGAATCCTCCGCACCCAGTTTCCCAAGCCTCCAATGTTCGTAGGTTTTTAAAGAAACAGTACCGAGGAGATAGCGATTATAGGGAAGGAGGAGGAGGACCCTCGGGGAAGGCATTTCGGACAAGCCGACTACGCGCATTTTATCGGGCAGTTGTGCCAGATTTCCTTTCGACATAAGCTCGAATATCATATACATCCCCCCCTTTTAAGTAGAGTAACATTATTTCCCAAAAGCATCAAGAGAGGAATATCATCTCTCCTCTTTTGTTTCGGAAGTTTCTTTTTCTAGTGTTACAGAACTGCCGTTTTGTTCTATTTCCAGCGGCGATGTAGCCAAAGCCACTGTTCAGGAGCACGAAGAATCATTTCTTCTATAATTTTGTTCATTCGCTCCGTATTTTCCTGAATGGAGTCGTTTCTATCGAGCCCCTCCGCCATGGGTACAGGAGTGGAAATGATAACCTTGTGACGAAAAGGGGCGATTCTGTAGGAAACAACGGGCACAACGGACACCTGTGCAAGGTGCGCCATTGCCGCCGGGCCTCCCGCCGTGTAGCAGTAATGGCCCAGGAAACGGCTGTGCACTCCGGTTGCATTCCATGCCTGGTCGGGCAGTAATCCTAAAAACCCCCCTCTTTTTGCAAACCGGACAGCTTCCTTCATGACAAAGTGCTTTTCAAAAGACGCAACACCCATACGAGTACGGTACGCGGTGATCATTTCCGAAAGATTGGGATCATCGGGGTTGCGGACAACCGCGGTAAGCGGATACCCGGATTGTGCCAGCCATGCGGCGAGGAGTTCCCAATTCCCTATATGTCCGGTCAGGATAATCGCTCCCCTCCCGGACTGCTTCAGTTCATCAAGGATATTCTTGCCTTCGACGGATTCACACCACTCAAGCGCCTGCTTCGGATCCCGAAGAAGGGCAAGGTACTCCGCCACCATCCAGGCCAAATGCACGTACACTTTTTTTACAGTATCCCGAATCCACTCCTCCGACGCTGTTGGAAACACCATGCGAAGATTCTCCCTGGCCACTGCGCTTCGGGGGCGTATGCATTTCAATCCGCTCGAAAAGAAGGCGGCGACGGCCCCAGCTCGCCAGCCGGGGCGGCAAAAAGCGGCAAAGGCGTCGAGTACGGCAGCTTTTCCCTTCACTGATCTCCTCCAAGAGAGATATATAATGTTTTCAGTTTTCTTGCTCCTTTTTCAGGAGGAAAAGAGTCGGTAACGTTGCGTCGGGCGAAAGCAGAAGCGCTTCTGCCCCCCTCGCCCAAAGCGGATTGAATCGCATGTGTCGCTTCTACGGAGTTCTCCGACGGAAGATGAACGTACCCTTCTTTTCCCAGCGTTTCGTCCATAAGTGCGGAGCGAACTGCTGCGGACGGGATTCCCATCAGGGCGGCGAAAGCGGCAAGCAGTGCAAGCGAAGAAGAGGGGTGCGGAAGCAGCAAAATGCAGTTGCCGGAGGACAAGAGCTTCATCCCTTCATCAGGAGACTCGTCAAAATTGCGGAGAATGCTGGACGCTTTTGCCGCCTCTTCCGCGAACATATCATACTCGTCGCCTCGAGATCCTGAGAGGAGAAAAATCGGCGTCCTGCCTTCGTCAAAGGAATCTTTCGCCTCTTCCGCGCTCCAGTTCATCTTCATTTCAAACGCAGGTGGAATATAGCTTTCTCCAGAAGAACATGCCGTGGCCGAAAGCACGGTGGGATGCCCCTTCCAATCTTTCGCCGGGTTTTCAAAAAGAGTATGGATCGTTCTCGAGCGGAACCTGATGAACTTCCACCATGAGGGCGGAGTCCCCCAAAGATGCCACAGTTTTCCTTTTGTACCGACAATGAGCGCACGCTCCGTAGTGTTCAACGAATGCCACGAGAGCAGACCGGGAATACCGAGCGATTCCGTTCCTCCTCCGCAGAAAGAATGGAGTTTGACGCCTTCCCGAATCAACGCTCTCGCGAGAGTTCCGACAACCGCGGCTTCCCACGGGCGAAGAGAGTCGCTTATGTACCAGTAGCAATCCATCGGGTATCCCCTCCCCTTTTTTACCCGGCTCCTATTGAAAAAGAACCATGAAGAAGCGTTTCTTTCCAAGGCGAACGAAGAGGTACTTCCCGGCGAGAATATCGTCCTCGGAAACGGACGCGTCTTCTTCCGTGACTTTAACTCCGTTGACCGAGATTCCTCCGCCTTTGAGAAGACGCCGTACTTCGCTCTTGGAAGAACACGCCCCCGCTTCGGCCAGAATATCGGTCAACAGTGCAGGAAACGCGCGGTTTACAGTTCCCGAAGGGACTTCGGCAGCAAGGGTATCGAGCATCGAAATGGAAAGTTCGCGGGGTTCGAACGACTCTCCGAAGAGGATGGCACTCGCTTTTTTCGTCATGCCGGCGTTATTCTGCCCATGGACGATGCCGGTTACTTCCGAAGCCAGCCTTCGCTGTGCTTCGCGGCGTTCCGGAGCATTTCTGTGGGCCGTCATTATTTCCTCGATCTCTTCGAGAGAAAGAAATGTAAAGAGCTTCAGCAGTTTTTCCACAGTCTGGTCTTCAGTATTCATCCAGAACTGGTAAAATTTGTAGGGTGAGGTTTTTTGCGGGTCGAGCCACACCGCGCCCTCTTCAGTTTTTCCGAATTTCGTTCCCGAAGAAGTCAGAAGAAGTGGCTGCGTCGCTCCAAATGCTTCGCCTCCTGTTTTCTTCCGTACGAGGTCGATTCCGGAGATAATATTCCCTTGTTGGTCATTTCCGCCCATCTGTAAACGGCACTCGTAGTTCCGGAACAGGTGCAGAAAGTCATACGCTTGCAGGAGTACATACGAAAATTCCGTGTAGGAAATACTCTTCTCCGGGTCGTCGAGGCGGCTCTTGACATACTCCCTGGAGATCATGGAATTGACGGAGAAGTGTTTGCCGACTTCTCTCAGGACATCCAAAAAGGTGAGCTTCTCAAGCCATTCATAGTTATTGATTATTATGGCGGAGGAATCCCCGCAGTCGAAATCAAGGAAGCGTGCAAGCTGTTTTCGAACGCCAACGATATTCTCCTGCACCTTTTCGATAGTGAGAAGATTTCGCTCTTTACTCTTTCCTGAAGGGTCGCCGATCAATCCGGTACCGCCCCCTGCGAGAGGGACCGGCCGATGGCCACATCGCTGGATCCACGCAAGGGCCATGATAGGGATGAGGTGGCCGACGTGCAAGCTATCGGCCGTGGGGTCGAATCCCACATACGCCGTTACCATTTCGCTCGTAAAAAGAGCGCGCAATTCCTCTTCGTTGCTGCACCATTCCACATGTCCCCGTTCTTTGAGAACATGAAGCGCGTCTGAAAACATTTACTTCCCCTCCTGCTTGTCCATAATGAATCACGATCCACCGATAGTGAACCCTATTCCGTTTTTTGTGCTTTTACTGCGTCTTTTTTTTCCTCCATTCGAGGAATCCTTCTTCGGGAGCGGACATGACGACTGTTACCTCTCCCATTTCTTTCAGGGCGTCGGCGGCTTGAAAAAGAGCATTCGGGCTCACCTTCAAGTTTTTGCCCATTTTTGCCGCTACTTGACCTATTTTTGCAAGGTCCTGAAGCGCCGAAGCTATCTTCGGGATATCTAAATAGGACCAGAAAAAAGCATTTTCAATATCCGAAAGCAATGGTGCATAGTCATGGAGCGAGCGGAATCTCTCGTGCCGCAAAGCATCCCTGTCGATCAGTCCAAGCTGAAGCATGCGGAAGTTCGCTGCTGCCACTATGGAAAAAGGGATGGCGGTTGTGCCTCCTACCGGGAAGCCATCGAGTTTTTCTATACCCGGAACCAGAGCGCTCCATTCATTCTTCCAGAAGGCCTCGACAAACGTTTCTCCCGCCCGCCCGCGTTCCGGAAGCTGCAACAAGATACCGGGAAGAGAGTATACAAGAAATTTACTGCTGCCGCAAAAAGAAAGAATACACGGACCTGCAAGCAGCCTCTTGATGAGCTCGGTCTCGTTTCCCCAGCGGCCGAAAACCTCGCTCAAGCCGCCGTCCTCGATATATTCCGAGAACTTTCCGGGAATACTGAACCCGGCTGCTGCAACAAGGGGTTCAGGGAAAGTGTAATGTCCTCTCCAGCGAGTTTCCCGAAACTCTTTCAGCAGCGAGGGCGGGAAAGTAGAATCCAGCCCTTCCAGATTCCATATCATTCGTCCGCCGTCTCCTTCATTTCTCCATGCCGCCGTTACGAGGAGGTTTTCCTTTGCAGCCGGCAATCCCTCCATCGACGCAACCCCGGAAAACAAGCCTCCGTCGGAAAAGTAAAGATGATTCGGCCACCGCTGTTCCAATTTCCAGGCAATATCTATTGA
>LVBO01000092.1 GCA_001604435.1 Synergistales bacterium Syner_01 | reverse complement strand
CTTCCGCCCCTCCTCCCGCCAGGCCAGCGAAGCGAGCGTGCAACAGGTGTCGAATTCAAGCCCCTGTCCGATCCGGTTGGGACCGGAGGCGAGGATAAGCACCGCGTCCCCGCCCAGAGGCTCGCCTTCGTCGCGCTCTCCCCATGTCGAATAGAAATACGGCGTCGCGGCGGGGAACTCCCCCGCGCAGGTGTCGACGAAGTGAAACGATGGAAAGATGCCCTCGGCTTCCCGAAGAGACTCCGCCTCGGACTCGCTCTTCCCCGTCAGGCGGGCGATCCGTCCGTCGGAGAGGCCGAAGCGTTTGGCCTTCAACATCGCCCTTCCGTTCAACACCCCTTCCGCCAGGCTCTCCTCGAAGTCGGCCTGTTCGGCCATCTGGTGCAGAAACCACGGGTCGACGCCCGTCTTGCGCACCAACAACGGAAGCGCGCGTCTCCCCTCGCGACGGAGCACGGTATAGGCGGCGAAGAGCTTTCTCGGATGGAGCGGAGCGAGCATGCGGTCCAACCCGTCATACCCGATCTCCAGCTCCTGCAGACCGTCGTATCCCGCTTCCGCCGCCCGTATGGCCTTGTTCAGCGCTTCCATGAACGTCCGCCCGAGAGCGAGCGCCTCGCCGACGGATTTCATCTGCGTCCCGAGGCATTCGTACTCCGCGGGGAACTTTTCGGTTTCGAAGCGGGGGACCTTCACCGCGACGTAGTCGAGCGCAGGCTCGAAGCAGCTCGTCGTCTTGCCCGTAATCTCGTTCGGTATCTCGTCGAGGGTATAGCCCACCGCAAGTTTGGCCGCCGCGCGGGCTATAGGGAAGCCCGTCGCCTTCGACGCCAACGCGGAAGAGCGGCTCACGCGGGGATTCATCTCGATGACGACCATGCGCCCCGTCTCGGGATGCACGGCGAACTGCACATTGGAACCGCCGCAGTCCACGCCGACAGCCCTGAGAATGTTGAGCGACGCCGTGCGCATCTCCTGGTACTCCCTGTCGCTGAGCGTCTGGATCGGGGCGACGGTTACGCTGTCTCCGGTGTGCACTCCCATGGGATCGATGTTTTCGATGGAACAGACGACAACTGCATTGTCCCTGCGGTCGCGCATGACCTCCATCTCGAACTCCTTCCATCCGATGAGCGACTCCTCCAGAAGCGCCGCGCCGACCGGGCTCTCCGCAAGAGCGCGCTCTACTTGAACCCCCAGCTGTTTCCGCGTGGAGGCGATGGAACCTCCCAGGCCGCCCAGCGTAAACGACGGCCGAATGATCAGAGGGAGCGGCGTCTCTTCGGCGAAGGCGAACGCTTCCGCCGCGCTGCGGACAACAGCGGAGCGCGGGGTGTCCAGTCCGATCGAGCGAACGGCGTCTTTGAACGCGCCTCTGTCCTCGGCAAGCCGAATGGAGCGGACCGACGCGCCGATGATCTCGACGCCGTACCGCTCCAAGACACCTGCGTCGGCGAGTTCAAGGGCAAGATTCAGCGCGGTCTGCCCTCCCATCGTCGGCAAGAGCGCGTCGGGACGCTCGCACCGGATGATCTCCTCCACCCACGGAAGCTTCAACGGTTCGAGGTAGATGGCGTCGGCGATTCCCGGAGTGGTCATCACCGTTGCCGGGTTGGGGTTGGCGAGCACCACCTCGTACCCCTCCTCCTTCAGCGCCTTGACCGCCTGCACCCCGGAGTAGTCGAACTCGCACGCCTGTCCGATGACGATGGCGCCCGATCCGAGGACGAGGATCTTCTTCAGATCGTTTCGAGCAGGCACGAGGATCCCTCCTTTCTCCTGGAGGCGATCCCGACGAACTCGTCGAAAATCCACGAGGAATCGTGCGGTCCCGGAGCGGCCTCCGGGTGAAACTGGCACGACATCACCGGAAGGCGCCCGTGAATCAGTCCCTCGACGGAACCGTCGTTGGCGTTCCGGAACCATACGGTCACATCCGGCGGAAGAGAGTGTTCATCCACCTCGAAGCCGTGATTCTGACTGGTCACCTGCACCTTGCCGGTCCGCTCGTCTCTGACGGGATGATTGCAGCCGTGGTGGCCGAACTTCATCTTCCGCGTCCTGCCTCCGAGCGCGAGGGCGATCATCTGGTGCCCGAGACAGATACCGAAAACCGGAACGACGCCGATGAGATTGCGGATGGTTGTCACCACCGACGAGAGCGCGGCAGGGTCGCCGGGGCCGTTCGAGAAGAGCACGCCGTCGGGAGTGGTCGACAGAACGTCCTCCGACGACGCGCTCCATGGAAGCACCGTGACGGCGGCGCCTCTCGCATCGAGTTCTCGGAGAATATTTCCCTTCACCCCGCAGTCGACGACGGTGAAACGGAGCTTTTCTCCGAAAGCGGCGGGAAGCGCCGTTCGCGTGCCCACCGAGGAGAGAAGATGCGCACCCTCCATCGAGGGGAGACGACGGAACACCGACTCGACGGAACGAATTTCCTCTTCGCTCAACGCATCCCCAGCTGAAGGAGCGACGATAAGGCCGTTGCAGCTTCCTTTCTCCCGCAGGCGGATCGTCAACGAGCGCGTGTCCACATCGGCGATACCCGGTATTCCGTGCTTCTTGAGGAAAGCGTCGAGCGAGATGCGTCCGCGGGGTACGGGGCAGGAGGAGCACGAACGAACAACAAGCCCGCGCAGCTTTATCTCCGCCATTCCGGATTCGTCCGGTCCTCTCTCCGACCAGGCGTCGTCGCAGCCGTAATTCCCTGCGTGGGGGGAGGTGAGCGCGACGATCTGCCCCGCGTAGGACGGGTCCGTCAACATTTCGTGATACCCCGACATCGCGGTATTGAAGACGACCTCCCCTCCTTCTGCGGCTCCTCCACCGTCGAGCTCGTCCGTTCGGCGCGCCGGCGCCCCGAAAGAAACACCGTTGAAGACTTCTCCGTCCTCAAGCACAAGAAAACAGTCCGACATGATCCGCCTCTCCCTCTTTTTATAAAACTTAATACACCAAAAGAAAAATAATAAACTTTTGTTGCTGCTGAGAATACAAAAAGACAGCGGATTTGTCAACCCTATCGTTTATAAATAACGCAGCCCTAAAATAAAAGTATGGAGAATCCCTCCACGAAACGAAGGGACTTCCCCATACGTGTGTTTTCTCTCGTTGTGCGCGCTCCAAGAAGGCGTTGAAGCGACGCTTCCGCAATGCGGAGTCTACTCCTCGCCCTCCTCGCCAAGAAAAAAAGTCCTGAAAATTCCGTCCATATCCTCGTGGTGCTCTCTGAAGAAATCGAGCATCAAGGGGCTGAAATGCCCCGGCTCGGTTCGCCCGTCGCCGTGGAGGAGAATCCGCACCGCCTCTTCGTGCGCCATGCGGTCCTTATACACCCGTCTGGAACGCAGGGCGTCATAGGTATCTGCAAGTGCGACGACCTGTCCCTCCCAGGGAATCTCGGTGCCGGACAGTCCAAGAGGATAGCCGCTGCCGTCCCACTTTTCATGATGCGAGAGACAGATCCTCCTGGCCATATCCAGCCACTTGGCTCCGCCGATGAGCTCCGCCCCCCAGAGCGGATGATTGCGAACTATCTTCATCTCTTCTTCCGTGAGTTTTCCGGGTTTTGCGAGGATGGAGAGCGGCACGCGAAGCTTTCCGATATCGTGCAGCCGTGAAAACACTTCGATATCGTCCTGTTCTTCCTTGCTCTTGCCCAAAATTCGCGCCGCAAGACGGGAGTACGCGCCGATTCTGTCCATGTGGTCCGCAGATTCAAGGTGGTATATTTCAGTCACGGACTGGAGTTTGCGGACAAGATAGCGGTAGGAGTCTTGTATCTCGATGTGCGCATTCTCGGCTTCGATCAGGCTTCCAAGCGCGGACGCCACCGGAAGGAGCGTTTCGAGCAGGTCGTCGTTCCTGGGCGTTCTCCTGTCGAAGGCCACTTCGAGAATCCCGTTCGTCTTCCCGCGGTGGAGCAAGGGGATTTCGACTTCGCTGACCACGCTCGGATGCACGGGAACATACTCGTGGTCACGAGACACATCCTCGACCCAGACCGCATCTCCTCCCCGCGCAGCTCTGCCCGCGACGCTTCCGAAGAGTGCGACTGCTTCGCCGGACGGGAGCGAAGCACCGCCGTATCCCGCGCAGACGAGGTTGAAAAAACGATCGCCTCTTCGGCAGGAAAGAAGCACCCCGAAAGCCTGCGTGCTCTTCAGTATGTTCTCGGCGACGCTTCGGAGGTTTTTCTCCGACTCGCCCGACATGGTCATCGTTTCCATGACTTCGAGCGTGTCTCTCCAGATTTTCTGTCTTTTATGAAGTTCTCCGTTGGCCTCGGTCAAGTTGTCCTGGATCGCCAGAGCCTCCTCGGTCAACGCGGCGATCTCCTCCCCTTGCCGTCCGATCGTCTGCAGAGCGTTCTCCATGCTTTCCAAAAATGTTTGAAATTCCAAAAGCGACGTCCGCGACATCGACTCGCCGACTTCCGAGGCAAGCAGATGCACATTAAAAGCGGTTTCGGTGAAGTCCTTGTTTCCCGAAAGCTTTGCCGTAATGCTGTCTATCGTCTTCGCGAGAGAAGAAAAGGAGTTCCCTATTTCATAGACCACCGGGAACAGAAGAACGACCGCGAGCAATATGATCGAGAAGCCTCCGAAGAGATGAAGAAAGGAAATATCCCTGACGAAACTGTTCAATACGCTTTCCGGGAAGAAGATGCCGAACGTGAAATTCTCGCCGACGGGAGCATGGAAGAGCATCATCCGTTCATCTTTGAAGAAAACGGAAGCGAATCCCGGTTCCCTCGCAAGCAGCGTATGTCCGACCTCGGCAAGCGGTGCGGGAACCGCGTCGGAAGCTTCGGCTATATTCTCTTCCAGCGTCCATTCGTCAAAAGACGAAGCAACAAAAAAGCCGTTCTTGTCGACGAGGAAGGGGAATCCTCCGCCGAAAAGGCGTCTCGTCAGTACCTTTCGGCGGACATGTTCAAGGCTCACATCGAGCCCGACCACTCCAAGCAGCTCTCCTCCCGGAGTGCGGACCGGCGAGGCGACGCTGATGAGCAGCTCTCCCGTTATCATGTCGATATACGGGGAAGTGACGGTGACTCCATTTTTCTTGAGCGTTTCGACATACCAAGGGCGAAGACGGGGATCATAGCCTTCCGGAGGAATCCATCCGGTGGAATCGGCAAACTCCTTCGACTCGAATCCCATGAAGACCGTCTGTACACCGTGAGTCTGGGCCGCTTCCAGATAGCGTCCGAAGAGCTCGACGTACTCCGAACGGCCAACCGTGTTTATGGAGGAGATCGAAACAGCCAGAGTCGCGGTAATGGAGAGAAGCTTCGCCATGTACTCATCCATCGCGGCGGCGACTTCACCCACCATCGCGCGCCCGGTTTCTTCCACCCGGCTTCGCGCATTTCTCCCGGTCAGGCGATAACTTCCAAAAGTAAATACGAACGTCACGAGAAGAAATCCCGTGATCAACACCAGCATCTTTCGTCGAATGGACATGGCATCACCCCTCTCGACCCGCGGAGAGTTTTAAGATACGCTGCATAGTCACGATGAAGCGGGTTAGAAGAACCAGCCCTTTACGATCTCCTTCGCCTCGACGATTCCCTGCGCGCCGAAGTGAAAAATGACCCAGAATACGAGGGCATACAAGGCCGTAGCAGCCGCGCCGAAACACAGAGCAGCGATGAAAGCAAGACCGTCGCGTTCCGTAAGCGCCACGCCGATGCAAAAAATCACCATGGCGGGAAGCGTATTCGTCAGTGGAATCGGAAGAATCATCAGCCCGCTCATCAGAAGCAGCAACAGGGAACAGAGCATCCCGCCTCCCTTTCCGGAGACGAAGTCGAAACGTGGACGAATAAAGAGTTCCACGTACGAGAAAAACTTCGCCGCGCCGGAGATCATCTTGTCCGCAGTCTTCCTCTTGATCTCTCTTCGCGCGGCCCAGAGCGGTATCCATGGCCTCTCCCTGCCCAACAACATCTGCGCCCCGAGGATAAAAAGCACTATTCCAAATGGCGTACTATAGCCGGGAGCCGGCACGGGAAGCGCGCTCGGAAGCGAAAGGAGCACCAGAAGGATACCGAATCCACGATCGGCGGCCGCCGCCGCAATTTCTCCAAAGTAAAGATTTTCTCCCGGTTTCAGCGAAAGCAACCCCCGTATATCCTCGGACAACATCGTCTTCTTGCCGCTTTCATCCATAATCGACAAAAACCTTCCCCTCATCCCAAATCGAATTTTAAGCGGAAATCACCGCGCTTCGCACCGCATAATACCATACAGCGAAGCATAACATCTATTTGACCAAGCTTGACGCAAGCTCCGAGATGGAGTATACTCGGACAAAGATATTAAGAGTTACTTTGTAACGATTTTAAATTAAGGGGAACACCCTTCCCTTTGAAGGTTTGAAGGTATTTTTTTCTTCACACGGTATAATGAATAAAAGAAAACGGATGCCCGAAAGGGCGCGGTCTTTGAAACTCGAATCGAAGAAAGGAGAGATATCATGCAATACACGGAATCCGCGGACAAGCTTGATCAGCAGACGGTAGACCAGGCACAGGCGCTCAAAAGTCTCATGGAGGAAGTAGAGGCTGTAAACTACTACAATCAGCGAGCCGCACTCACACCGAACCCGGAGCTCAAAGAACTCCTGAAACACAACCGCGACGAGGAGATCGAACACGCCGCAATGCTCATCGAATGGCTTCGCCGTAATATGGAGGGCTGGGACGAGGAGCTGAAAACATATCTCTTCACATCGGCGCCGCTCCTCCAGGTAGAGACCGGAGCGGAATCCGGAGGCGCAGCTTCTTCCGCGTCCGCTTCGAACCTGGGTATCGGGAGCCTCAAGTAGTCTCCGCCGAACATCAGGAAACATAAAGGAGGTACTTATTCATGGACATTCTGAGAAGATCCGCATCGCTCCTGACTCCCGAAGCATGGGAGGAACTTGACGATCAAGCAAAAAAAGTCCTCGTGGCGAACCTCTCGGCACGCAGATTCGTGGATATCGAAGGCCCGAAGGGGTGGGTTTACAGCGCGCATCCGACAGGCAGACTCGGCATAGACACGGGCAGCAGAGGACAGAGCGTTCAGTACGGCGTGAACAAGGTCCTTCCTCTTGTGGAAACGCGGGCCACGTTTGAACTCGACATATGGGAGCTTGACAACATCAGCCGGGGCGCGAAAGACCCCGATCTCTCCGCCCTCGAGAAGGCCGCAAAGGATATCGCTCTTTTCGAGGAAAAGGCGATATACAAAGGCCTTGCCTCCGCAGGAATCGACGGTTTGGCCACTGCCGCCGCCGAAAACACGGTGAAGCTTGAGAGCGAGGATCCTTACGGCATCGTAAACGCTCTTTCCGTAGCGGTTTTCAAACTTCGGGAGAGCGCGGTCGAAGGGCCGTACGCCTTCGTCGCATCGCCGAAGCTCTGGAAAGCAATATACAGCGCAACCTCGGGGTATCCAACATCGAAACACGTCGGCAACCTTGTGGACAAGGTCATTCTGTCGACACAGGACGAATCATACATCGTTTCCATGCGCGGCGGCGACTTCGAACTTGTCCTCGGACAGGACCTCTCGCTCGGCTTCGAGGAGCGGAACGGCGGAAAGGTGCGTCTCTTCTTCGCCGAGTCGTTCACATTCAGAGTCGTGAACCCGGAAGCCGTGGTGGCGTTCGCCTAACAATCGCCTTTCACCATGTAAACGCTAGGAACAGGGGCTCTCGCGAGCCCCTGTTTTTTTGCGTCGCCGCAACCTGCGGGAAAGCTCCCCCGAAGTCCGATTCCCCTCTTGTATTTCCCTTAAAAACATCTATAATCCGCACTGAAAGCCCCTCATCGCACGAAGAGGGAGAACTCTTGGAGGAGGGAGACATGGCGGTTCCTTCACATAGGATTGAAAGAAATGGAAAACCGCATGACCGCGCTTTCGCAGGTCTTTATTCATGTGTCCTTCAGGAGGGGAAATTCAATGAACGAAGAGTACGGGCAAGAGCCCGACGTTCCGCTGCAACCTGTCGCCAGGGTTTCCGTCGTCTATAATCTCAAAAAACAAGCCGGTTCCGACGAGCCGGACGACAAGTACGAAGAGTACGACCCGATAGCTACCGTCGAATCGGTAGCCGAAGCTGTT
>LVBO01000091.1 GCA_001604435.1 Synergistales bacterium Syner_01 | reverse complement strand
GACGGCGCCGAGGAGCTTTCGTACAAGCTCCAGTTCAGGCGTTGACGCCGTGAAAGGAGGAGTTGCGGGGAAAAATGACTGCGCGGAAAAGGTCTGTTCAAGGCACTAAAGAATCCGAAAGGAGCGATGTCATGATGATAAGGAAAAGTACTGCGTGCGGAGTTCTGGGAGTGTTCGTTCTCGGGTTGCTGCTGACGGGAGTTTTCGCGCTGCCGTCCGCCGCGGCGGAGAAACTTGTGCTGAAGGTGGCGGGGATCTCCTCTCCGGAGTACCGCGGAAGCAAGTCGCTCGAAGCCATCAAAGAGGTCGTCGAGAAGGGAACGGAGGGACGGGTGATCCTGGACGTCTTCCCCGCGAACCAGCTCGGCGACTATACGCAGGTTTTCGAGGAGATCCGGCGCGGCACGATCGAGATGGGGCTCATCTTCCTCCCCAGCCAGTTCGACCCCATGCTCGAAGTCGGTTCGCTTCCATTCCTTGCCTCCACGGGCGAGGGGATGCAGAAGCAGCTCTCCCCGGGGTCCTTCGTCTATTCGATCATCGAGGAGTCGCTTGAAAAGCTGGGCGTGCACCTCCTCCGGATCTACGGCGACGGGTTCGTCGGCGTCGGTCTTGCGAAGCAACCGAAGAACCACGAGAAGGCAGGGGTGGACAAGGACGCCATGATCCGTGTCGCGCCGCTCGCCGTCTACAAGGAGACCGCGGAGGATCTCGGATTCCGGACGACCTCCATCCCCTACGCGGACACGTACAGCGGCATTCAGACGGGCGTCTGCGACGGTTGGATCGGCGGTTCCTCACAGATCAACTACCTGAGCTTCCGCGACGTCATCAAATACTACATTCCCTATAACTGTCTCTTCGACCAGACGGCCTACATCGTCGGCAAGCAGGTGTGGGAGAAGATCTCCCCCGAAGACCGCAAGGTGCTCGTCGACGCCGTGAACGAGCAGGCGGACAAGAGCTTTGCGGACAGCAACGCGGAGGACCTTGAGTATCAGAAGAAACTGGAGGAGGCCGGAGTGGAGATTCTGCCGATCACCCCCGAGGAGATGACGGCGATCGCCGATCATGTTCGCGCGACGACGTGGCCCAAGCTCGAGGAGACCTACGGTAAGGAAACCATTGAGAAGATCCGGGAATCGTTGAAGTAGAAAGACTCTGCGTGCGGGGCGGCGACGCCCCGCACAGTACTGGAGGGGGTTGCCGTGAGTTTCGTCGAGACCGTCAGATCGTCTTTGGTCTGGAAGTTTCTCCTCAAATTGCAAAAAGCGCTTCTCGTCCTGAGCAGCTGCTTCGTGGTACTGATCATGTGCGTCGCGGTGCTGCTGCGGTACGTGTTCAAGACCGATCTGTTCGGGATAGAGGAGATCGTGGTGATCGCGGCCTTCTGGCTGTATTTCATAGGAAGTTCGTACGGTGTGTACGACAAGAGCCACGTCAAGGCGGACATCATCCCGCAGATGCTCTCCGCGCGTGCCCAAGCCTTTTTAAGCGTGCTGGTCAATCTGACGATCGCCTCGCTCTGCATTCTCTTCACCGTGTGGGCCGTCGATATGGTGTGGTACAGCTATGTCTGGATGCCTCGCACGACCGGTTTGAGAATACCCGTCTTTATCTCGCAGACGTCGGTGCTTTTCGGGTATGCGCTCATGTCCCTGTACGCCGTCGTCTATTTTTTCGAAGATCTTTTCTCCTTCATTGCGATGAAGAAGGAGGGAGCCTCCCGGTAGGGAGCGCATCTTACAGCCGGTTCGACTCTTCCGCGGCGTCTGCATGATTTTTGCGGAGCGCTCGGCCGGCGCACTGGAGGAAACACGAATGGCGATAACCATTGCGCTTCTGCTCATAATCGCGACGCTTCTTCTCGGACTGCCCGTCCCATTCTGCTTCATGCTCTCCACGACCTTCATGGTCGTTACCCACGCGTACGACCCGTCCTTCTTGCTTCCGTACGCCTTCAGCCAGATGAGCTCCATCGTGCTGCTGGCCATCCCCCTCTTCATCATGGTGGGCGGGATGATGGACAGGGGAGGAATAGGAACGTCGCTGGTCAACTTCGTCGACGTCCTCGTCGGCCGCGTCAAGGGGGGACTCGGCGTAGTGGCCGTGGTTTCCTGCGCGGTGTTCGGCTCGATCTCCGGAAGCTGCGCCGCCACGCTTTCGTGCATCGGCTCGATCATGTTCCCCCGTCTCAGGGAAAACGGCTACCCGATGGGGCACAGCGCCGCGCTTGTTTCGTGCGCCGCGCCGCTCGGCCTGCTGATCCCGCCGAGTTCGCAGATGATTCTCTTCGCCTGGGTCGGACAGCAGTCGGTGCTCGCGTGCTTTCTTGCCACAGTGGGGCCCGGCATCGTTCTTATGATTCTGCTCAGCATTTTGAATATCATCATGCTTCGCAACGACCCGAACGTGAAGGTGGCTCCGCGCATTCCCTTCCCCGAGACGATGCAGCTTCTGGGGAACCGCGGTAGGAAGGCGCTTCCGGCGCTCTTCATGCCGTTCATCGTCCTCGGAGGAATCTACGGAGGCATCATGACGCCGACGGAGGCCGCGGCGGTGGCCGTGCTCTACTCCGTGCCGGTGGGGTTCTGGATCTACAAAGGGCTCAACCGGAGCAACTTCATGGAGGTGATCATCGAGACGGCGACGACCACCGGCGTCGTGATGCTGATGATGTACTGCATCATGATGCTCAGCCGCATCTACGTCCAGGAACGGCTTCCGGCCATGATTATCTCTTCTCTTACCGCCCTGTCGAGCAACAAGTACGTGTTGATGCTGATGATCAACCTCTTCATGATCATCATCGGCATGATCATGGACGATGTGAGCGCGATGCTGCTCTGCACTCCGATACTGCTCCCGGTCGTCGTCTCCCTTGGAATTCACCCCATCCACTTCGCCGCGATCATCGGGACGAACCTCGGTTTGGGGAACGTGACGCCGCCGACGGCGCCGACGCTCTACTTCGGCGGGCGCATGGCGAAGACGCCCGTTTCGCAGATGATGAAACCGGCCATGATCTTTATTCTTTTCGCATGGTTGCCGACGCTTCTGGCGGTCACCTTCCTGCCGGAACTTGCTCTCTGGCTGCCTCGCCTTGTGCTCGGCGGCCGGCTCTAGGAGGCGTCCGATATGCATATGGAGTATTTGCAAGAAAAACCGGTAGCGGTTCTCGGCGGCGGGGCGACGGCGCGCGGGCATGCCGCCTGTACGGCGCTCGCCGGGCGGGAGGTGCGCCTTTACGAACTGCCCGAGTTCTTCGAGGGGCTTGGGTGTATCGCGGACAAGAGCGAGATACGTGTCGGCGGACGGCAGGAGAGCCTCTACGGATTCAAGCGCGAGGGGCTCGCGAAGATCGACGTGGTCACCGACGATATGGCGAAGGCCGTCCGCGGCGCGGGGATCGTCGTCGTCAGCTTCCCCGCCGTGGGGTACACAGCCTTTCTTGAGCGTCTGATCCCGCATCTTGAGGATGGAATGGTCGTGCATTTCACGACGGCGAACTTCGGCTCGCTGCTCTTCCGGAAGATGCTCCGCGAAGCCGGGTGCGCGAAGAAGATCGTCGTCGGCGAGTGGAGCAGCCAGCCCTACGGCATCCGGATCAAGAGCGTGGGCGGGCAGCAGATGCCCGAGGTGAGCGTCAACTACTGGGCGATCACGTTGCGCGGGGCGGCGCTGCCGATGACGGACCAGGAGGCCTTCTTCGAATCGAAGCGCTACCTCCCGTCCCTCGACTCCGTGGAACACCCCGTTCATGGGGATACCGTCGCGGACGTCGGCTTCAGCAATGTCAACCCTATCCTGCACTGCCCGGGGTCCATCCTCGGCGTCGGCGCGATGGAGAACTGGGGCGTCGTCTACGGCGAGAACAAGTACGATTTCTCCATCTACTCGCACGCATACTGCCCTTCGATCTCGAAGGTGCAGCTCGCCCTCTACCGCGAAGAGTGCGCGATCGCCGAAGCGATGGGGGTGGGCATTCAGGACTTTCCGGAGAAGGCCTTCTTTTCGAGGTCGAACATTCTGGGGTCGGAGCACATGGGGGAGAAGTTCGTCGTCCCCTTCGAGGAGCAGTACACGCTGGCGATGGGAACGGGGCCGTTCTCCATCTACAACCGCTACATCACCGAGGATATTCCGGTCGGCTGCCACATCTATCTGGAGCTGGCGAAAAAATTCGGAATCGAGGTTCCGGTCATCGAGTCCATGATCACGCTCGCCTCCGTCATGACCGGGACGGACTTCCGGGCCACCGGCGTGACGCTGGAGGACTTGGGAATCGCCCACATGGATAAGGAAGCGCTGAACGCCTGGCTTCGTGAGGGAATCTATGCCTGAGGAGAGGGGGAGCGTTTTGAAAAAGTACGCGGAGAGCGGGCTCTGCCGTCTGCTGCTCGACATGCTGCGGATTCCGAGCGTCTCTCCCTCGCCCGAGCAGGAAAACCGGGTGACGCGTTTGCTGTACGACACGCTCGCCGTGCTTCCGTACTTTCGGGAGCACCCTGAGGATCTCCGCCTGCTTCCGCTCGAGGACGACCCGTTCGGACGAAATTTCCTTTTCGCTTTCGTGCGACGGACGGAACCGACGGCGGAGACGGTCATTCTGGCGGGGCACGTGGATGTGGTGAGCGCGGAGGCGTGCGG
>LVBO01000593.1 GCA_001604435.1 Synergistales bacterium Syner_01 | reverse complement strand
ACAGATACAGGAGATACTCGATATTTCCCATAGGGCCGGTAATGGGCGAGAACGTCATACCGTATGGCCTGAACGACGTTTCTTGTGAACAAAAGGCAAGAATGCCCTCCAGAACGGCGATATGATCCTCGCGGGAGCGAACCACCCCGCCTTTCCCCACCTTCCCTTTCCCGACTTCGAACTGGGGTTTGACGAGGACAACCGCTTCTCCATGAGGGGAAAGAAATGCATCCATGGCCGGGAGCAATAACTTCAGTGAAATAAACGACGCATCGGCGACCGCCCGTTCGGGAATTTCGGAAAAACTGTCCGGAAGCAGATTTCTGGCATTTGTACGCTCCATGACAACGACTCTCTCGTCGCTCCGAAGCTGCCAGGCTAGCTGCCCGTACCCTACGTCGACCGAATACACCCGGAGAGCGCCTCTGGAAAGAAGAACCTGCGTGAATCCCCCCGTCGAGGCGCCGATATCAACGCAGATCCTGTCTTTCGGGTCAAAAGGAAACACATTCAGCGCTTTCAAGAGCTTCAAAGCGCCGCGGCTTACCCAATCGTTTCCGCTCCCTGCCACTTCCACGGGGGCGTCAGGAAAGACAAGAACGCCCGGTTTGTCCACCCGATCTCCGTTAACCGTAACTTTTCCCGCCATCAAAAGACTTTGCGCTTTCGTTCTTGTTTCAACGAACCCCCTGGATACCAGAACCTTGTCTATGCGTTCTTTTTTGATACTCTTCATACACAGTCACCACTTTGCGGGGGGTAAGGCCGCAGTACTCGGCCTGTTCTGCAACCGTTCCCTGGGGAACGAAAAGATCGGGAACACCCAGCGGAAACACCACGGCTGTTCGGGACGACTGCCTGAGTTTTTCAGCTAGGGAGGCGACCGCCTCGCCGACTCCGCACTCTTTATAGCCGTCTTCGGCAATGATGACAAGTTCATGGCTTTTCAAAAGTTCCTCCATTACAGGAACGCACATGGGCTTGACACATTTGATATCCACAACGGAAGGGGGCACCCCGCCGCCGCTTACGATTGACTCGCGCGCCTCCAG
>LVBO01000592.1 GCA_001604435.1 Synergistales bacterium Syner_01 | reverse complement strand
TTCCGCCGCACCACACGTTCGCCCTCTGCGCAAAGGCCGCGGACCCCGAGAGCCGCTACCCGTGGGCTCTGAAGCACGGCTTCGCGCTGGAGTACACGCCCGACCCGGAGCAGCTGGAACTTCTGCCCGTCCATACCGCCGAATTCCGCCGCCGCAACGTCCCGGTGCGCTACCACACGCGCTACTTCGGCCTCGAATTCGGCGACGCGCGCGCCGAGTACGCGGAAGCCGCCTTCGACGCGCACCGCCGCACGCTCGACGCGATGGCGCAGGTCGGCGGCGAGGTGCTCACCGTCCATGCCGGACTCTCCAAGGGCGTGCCGCTGAACTCGGACACGGTCGCGCGGAACCTGCGGCGTCTCGCCGACCACGGAAGATCGCTCGGCGTTACCGTCAGCCTGGAGAATCTGCGCGCCGGTCCGGCGAGCGACCCGGAGAACATCCTCCGCTGGGCCGTCTTCGCCGATTCCGCCATCACGATGGACCTGGGGCACGTCGTCTCCTCCGAACAGGTGAAGGCGGGCGAGCTGAAAGGAGAGGAGATCGCCCGCGCCTTCCTGCCGCGCCTGCTGGAGGTGCACTTCTACGGCAAGGAGGAGGGGCGG
>LVBO01000006.1 GCA_001604435.1 Synergistales bacterium Syner_01 | reverse complement strand
GCCAGAAACTCGTCCCAGTCCTTATCGGACAGCCATTCGCTCCTGAGGAGCATGAAACCGACCGTCAGCGTCAGCATACCACCGATCCAGTAGGTGAGCACGGTCCACGCGAAGGAGGGGTGAAGGCCGAGAATGGTGAAGGCCGGCATCTGCCCCGCGAACGCGTCGGAGTAGTGCTTGGAGAGGACGAAGCTCGCCCCCCAGAGCACGCCCCACGCCAGCAGCGGGTAGACAAGAAACAGCCCGGAGACGACGCCCTTGCGGGCCACGCCGAGAAACATGTGCACGAACATAAGAACGACTCCGAGAATCATAGCGGGCAGGAATAGCTTCTGCATGCCAAGTACGGTGATGCCGAGCCACAGGAACGCGATGAGGACCATGAGTGCGGATCTTTTCCTTGAAATATCCATTACCTATCCCCTCCTTCGAATGAGCGACGCCTCGACGGCCCGGTCCGGCACGTATCCGGGCGCATCTAAATGAAACATGAATCATGCTTCATAATATGGACAGGATAGCACTCCTCACTGAAACCTGTCAAGGACCTTCCGTCATTTTTCTGTTATTTCAGTCTACGGAACCGAGGGGCGCGCTCTTGTAAATTCGCTGCAACAAGCTCCAGCGTCGCCGCCGTACACGAGGCGTTTCTGATCAACGCCGCCCTGTCCTTTTACGGGTTGAAGGAGATATGCGACGATCGTATCAGCCCTTCTGTGCTATCATGTGAGACGAAGCAATTCCTCGAACGGGGTGGTAGCGTGAATCTGGTCAAAAAACCGAAGACGGCCCGGGGGGCGGAGACGCTGCAGCGCATCTGCGACGCGGCGGAGGAGCTGTTCGCGGAGAGCGGGTACTACACCACGCAGATAAGCGACATCGCAAAAAAAGCGGGAATCGCCTCCGGGACGTTCTATATCTACTTTCCCGACAAGATCAGCGCGTTCCGCTATCTTCTGGACGAACTGGGCCGCCGCCTCAGGCGGGAGATACGCGCCGCCGCCTCAGGGGCGCGGACGCAGCAGGAGGCGGAGTTCGTCGGGCTCAAGACGTTCCTCTCTTTCGCATCGAAGCACATCGGGCTCTTCAAGATCGTCTGGCAGGCGCAGTTCGTGGATATGGACGCCTTTAAAAATTACTACGAGAGCTTCGCCGCCCGCTACGTCACGCGCATCGGCGACGCGCAGAAGCGCGGCGAGTTGACGGAGATGGACCCGGAGTACTTCTCCTACATCCTGATGGGGATCTACAATTTCGTGGCCCTGAAGTGCATCGTCTTCGACGGGAAGGAACCGACGGACGAGCTGGTGGAGGAGGTCTTCAAGTTCATCAGGCACGGTGCGTTCGCGCCATCCGCGGACGACGCGGAGTAAAACCCTCTTTTTTTCTCCCGCCCGGGCCCCGCATGGCGAAGACGGGGAACGGTTGTATCCGCTCCCCGTACTGAACACGGCGCGCAATGGAAGTGGCGCGGTACGCAACGCCGGACTCTTTCGGCGCGATGAACCAATCGTCTTTTATCTGTTTTCCGAATCTCTGACCCTTTTTTCATCCTTTTCGAAGTCGGCGAACTCCATGGCGATCGCGAGAAATTTGTCCGAGATGTTCAAAAACGCGTCGCACAGATCGGGGTCGAATTGCGTCCCCCTGCCCTTCATAATCATACCGACGGCTTCTCCGTGAGGTATCGGCGGCTTGTAGACGCGGCGGCTGATGATGGCGTCGTATACGTCCGCGATCGCCATGATCCGCGCCCCGAGCGGGATCTCTTCCCCTTTCAGCCCCAGGGGATACCCTTCTCCATCCCAACGCTCATGATGGCTGTACGCGATCTCCTTCGCAAGACAGAGAAAGGAGTTGCCCCCCAGTTTTTCCTCCGCCTTCGCAAGCGTGTCGTGTCCGTACGCGGTATGCTTCTTCATTTCGACGAACTGCTCGTCCGAGAACGACCCCGGCTTCAACAGGATGTCGTCGGGGACGCCCACCTTGCCCACGTCGTGCAGCGGCGCGGAGAGATAGAGCAAATCGATGACCTCCGCGCTCAGATACGTCGTAAAGCGAGGATGTTTGGCCGCTTCCACGGCAAGAGCCTTGACGAAGTTCTGTGTTCGCTTGATATGCCCTCCCGTCTCGGGGTCCCGGCATTCGCACAAGGTCGCAAGACATTCTATGGTGGCTTCTCTGGTCAGCTCCAGCTCCAGGGTCCGCTCTTTCACGAGCAGTTCGAGATAATCCCTGTGCTTTTTCAGTTCCAGTTGGTTGCGTACCCGTATCGTGACGAGCGCCGGACGAAACGGCTTGACGACATAGTCCACGGCGCCCAGCGCCAAACCTCGGGCTTCTTCGTCCTCCTCGGTCAGAGCCGTGATGAAGATCACGGGGATGTTTTCCGTCCGCGGGTTTTCTTTAAGTTTGGCGCACACCTCGTATCCATCCATACCCGGCATCATGATATCCAGCAGAATGATATCCGGTTGCGGCTCGGAGGCGGCCAGGCGAAGCGCCTTCTCTCCGTCCTTGGCTGCAAGAATCGAGTACTCGTCCTTGAGCGCCTCCATGAGGACATGGATGTTCACAGGGGTATCGTCCACAATCAAGACTCTCGCTTTATTGGTTTTCAGCACTTTTCTCACTCCGCTTCCTTTTCTACGGCATCCGCAAGAGTCTCAAGTTCGATCTTCGCCTCGTCCGTGTCGAAATTGTCGAGATACTCCGCGGCCTTCCCGGCGATAGCCGCCAATGGAGCGGGAAGAGCCATATTCCGCAGTTCGTGCAGCTTCTCCAACGCCCATGGCACATTATCGTCCACGGCTGCGGCGATCTCCCTCGCCAGCTTCGCCGCGGTCTTCGGGACGAAAATCGCCCGAGGCTCGCCCCGGGCGAGCGTCTCCGTTTCGGTCTTCGAGCGTGGAAAAAGTTGCTGCAAGGAACCTCGGAGCACAAGCAAACGATCCTCCATCTCCGCAAGAAGGTCCGTCGCGTCCTCTCTTCCCGTCTTGAGCGCGCGTTCAAGCTCCGCAGCCACCCTCGAAAGATCCTCCGCCCCCAGATTCGCGGCCACGCCCTTGATTGTATGCGCATACCGCGCGGCTTCGACGCTCTTATCGGAGCGGAGATGCCCGGCGATCTCCCGCGCGGCGTCGAGGTATTTATCCCGGAACTGCGCCAACAGCTTTCTATAGAGCGGACGATTGCCCGAAACCTTCGCCAGACCCGATTTCACATTGATTCCGGGGACCCCCTTCAACGGCAGATCGCTTTGGTTCAGCCCCTCTTCGAGCACCTTGGACAGCGGCACGAAGTTCTCCGGCAGAGCGCGATCGCCGGGCCGTATCCACCGAAGCAGCGTCCGAAGAAGCAGCGAGGGGTCGATGGGCTTGGTGACGTGGTCGTTCATACCGGCGTCGAGACTCTTCTCCCTGTCGCCCGCCATCGCATGGGCGGTCATGGCGATGATCGGCAGTTCCGCGACGTCCGTTTTTTTCAGCCTTCGAATTTCCCGCGTAGCCGTGAAGCCGTCCATTTCCGGCATTTGGATATCCATGAAGACGAGATCGTACGACGAACGGTCGACCGCCGAGACCGCTTCGATTCCGTTGGTTACCACGTCGACCGCCATACCGGCCTTTTCGAGCAGCTCGACGGCGATCTGCCGGTTGATCTCGTTGTCCTCGGCGAGCAGAATACGCGCTCCCCGGATGCCGTGCATTCCCTCGGGTTCATTGCTTCCCGTCGACGGAGCCGAACTCTTGAAACGAGCGCCATGTCCGAATACGCCCATTATAGTATCGAAAAGCACCGACTGGTTGACCGGCTTCATGAGGAACGCGTCCGCTCCCGCTTCTTCGGCGCTCCGTCGGATCTCGTCCCGACCGTACGCCGTGATCATGACGATACGCGAAACGGAGGAGAGGTCCGGGCGGGATCGTATCCCCGCCACGGTCTCGACGCCGTTCATTCCGCCCATTTTCCAGTCCATCAACACCAGCTGGTACGGATCTCCCCGTGCGGAGGCCTCCTTCAACTCTTCGAGCGCGGCCTCTCCCGACTGCACGGCGGTCACCCGGAAGGAGAACGACTCCAAACTTTTCGTAAACAGCGCGCGCGCCGTCGCATTGTCGTCGACCACCAACGTCCGCATGCCTCGGAGATCCACCGCCGGAACATAGCGTTCGCGAACATCCTCTTTTCCTCGCCCCAGCGAAACCGTGAAAATGAAGGAGCTGCCCATCCCCGGTTCGCTCTCCGCACGGATATCCCCCTGCATCATCTCCGTCAGACGCTTGCAGATGGCGAGGCCTAAACCTGTTCCGCCGTACTTCCGGGTGTGCGAGCCGTCCGCCTGGCTGAAGGATTGGAAGAGACGCGCCCGCTGTTCTTCGGTGAGGCCGATGCCGCTGTCCTTCACCATGCAGCGCAGGACGACGGTGTCTTCATTCTGCCGCTCGATTTCGACGTCGACGACGATTTCGCCCTTCTCCGTGAACTTGACGGCGTTGTTGACCAGATTGACGAAGATCTGCCCCAACCGGAGGGGGTCGCCAATCAACGCGTCCGGGACGTCCGGCCGGACGTTGAAAAAGAGCTCCAGCCCCTTCTCCTCGGCCTTGATGGCCACGATATTCGCAAGGTTGGAGAGCACCTCGTCGAGCGAGAAGGAGATGCGCTCCATTTCCATCTTTCCCGCTTCTATCTTGGAAAAATCGAGAATATCGTTGATGAGCCCCAGAAGAGTATGCGCGGCGGCCTGAATTTTAGAGACGTAGTCGTGCTGCTTCGCGGTCAGTTCGGTCTGGAGCGCGAGGTGACTCATGCCGATGATCGCGTTCATCGGCGTGCGTATCTCGTGGCTCATGCGGGCCAGAAAGTCGCTCTTCGCCTTGTTGGCTCCGTCCGCCTCCTTCCGTGCGGCGTCCAGATCCTCCATGATGTTGAGCATCGCCCTGCGCGCCTTGCCCAGCTCTTCGACCTGTTCCTGAAGCGCGCTATTGGCGCTTTCGCGTTGTTCGAACGACGATTTGAGCTGCGCGGCCATGGAGTTGAAGGCCTCCGCGAAATCGCCCATAAAACTGACGTGCTGCTCGTAGTCGCCGCCGGCGATCTGCTGCGTAGTCCATGTCAGATGGCGCAAGCTCGCCTGCAAGCTCTTGATGGAGGAGGCGATGGAAAGCTTGCTGTCGGGAGTGAAAAAATCCAATCGCCCCTTGGAAAGGGAGAAGACCGCCTCCGTCGCGGCCGCGTACTCCCCGAAGAACGCGTTGATGTACCCGTAGACTTGCTTCAGCTCGTCGTCGGGGTGTTCCGGCGGCAAGAAGAGCGGCTTCGGGGCGCCTCCCTTGAGGAGAAGAGAGAACGCTTCGCTTATCTTATCGAGGGCGGCCGGATCGACGAGCAGCATGGCTCATTCCGCGGGGAGTTGTTCGACGGTGAAGCGGCACACGCGGTCTCCCGAGCACCAGCAATCCACTTCCTTCGCGGCGAACTTTCCACCGGCGTACTCGCCAAGCAGACCGGCGAGAAACCCTTCGTCGTAGACGCAGACGGTTTCGTCGCAGACGGGAAGGCCGGAGCAGTCCAAATCCTCCGCCACGGTCAGGGTGAAACGCATGTTCTCCGGATCCGCTTCCTCTATCTGCAGAATGCCCACTTTCAATGTCTCCAGAAGCTCCTTGGTCCGCTTGACGAACGTGTTGAAATCCCACGACTTGTCGATGAACGCCTTGCAGAATTCGCGCCCCGCCATCTCGCCGGCCTTGCGGAAAATGTCGTCGGAAGCCTCGACCCCGTACCGCTGGATCATGACGTCGCGGAGGGTGAACTGCATCAGTCGATAGACGCTCAGATCCATCTGGTTGCCGAGGTTCGGACGTCCTTCGCCGATATCGCCGATCATCCCCCAGCGGAACATCTGCTCGCTTCTTTCTTCCTTGAACATGCCGATCTCCTCCTCCGGAACGAATCTCTTCGGCGCACGCCGGCTACTCCACGATCTTGTACTTCGGGGCGTCTCCCCGCGCGATCAGGAAGTCGTTCACTTCTTTCTTGAGTTGCATCATGCGCTCCTCGCGCCCAACCACAAGACGGCTGAAGCGCTCCAGCTCTTCGAGATTGGCGCGCACCTCCCGCTCGATCATCTTCCGCTCCGTGATGTCTTCCACGGTCGCGATCACGCCGGAGGAGGGCTTCCCCGATTCGAGCGGATTGAACGCGGCGCGCATGTAGAATGTCCTGCCCCCTGTGACGGACGTAAACTCCCCTTCGTAGACGGAGGGCTCTCCCGCGAGCGCGGCCCCGATTCGTTCGCGCATCTCCGGCGTACTCAGGCGAAGGGCGTCGAAACCGATCAACGTCTCCCGCGTCGCGCCCATGATCTCTATATACCTCTGGTTGAAGTCCGTTATGACGCCCTCGCGGTCGAAGCGCGCCAACCCCAACGGCGATTTCTCGAAGATGACCCGGTGGCGCATCTCGCTCTCCCGCAGCGCGACTTCCGCTTTTTTCGCCTCGGTGATATCCTCAAGAGTAGCGATGACGCCCGTGGGATTCATGCCCGGCTCGATCGGATTGAACACGACCCGGAGATAGAGCGTCCTGCCTCCGTTGACCGAGGTGTATTCGTTCTCGTACACCGAAGGCTTCCCCTCGAGCGCGACGCGTATCTTTTCGCGCATCTCGGGCGAACTCCGGCGGGCAGTATTGAATCCTATCAGCTTCTCTCTCGTCGATCCCATAAGCTCGACGAACTTGTCGTTGCAGTCCATGATTTCGCCGTCGCCGCCGAAGCGAATCATGCCCAGCGGGGACTTTTCGAAGATGATCCTGTGCCGCTTTTCGCTCTCGCGTATCTGCGCCTCCTGCGTCTTGACGATTTCCGTGAGCACCGAGGAAAAGACGATGATCAGAATGACGCTCACGAGCCCCACGCCTATCGAGATCAGCAGCAGCATTCTTTGAATGGCGCGCGTCGCGCTCAACACGTCCTTCTCCCGGGCGACGGCGGCGAAGATCCATCCCGTTGCGTCGGACCGCACGCTGCTCAGAATATGCGTTTCGCCGTCGATCGTCGCGCTGAAGAGCGCGTTCGGCCCGAACATCCGTTCGAATCCTTCTATACCAAGTTCGGAGGCGTTTTTCAAATCGCTCTCCGGAAACGCCAAATCCGTCAGCGCGATACCGGATGTATGAATCATCATGACCCGGCCGCTCTCGCCGATCACCTTTCTGGAGAGCAGTATCGCCAGCCTGCGCATGGAGATGTCGATCGCCACGACGCCGTGAGAAGCTCCGTCCATGTTCTTGAAACTCCGAACAAGTCGCACCACGATTTCCCCGGTGGACAACTCAAGATACGGCTCCATTTCGACGACTCTGCCCGCCGCGTGCATCCCCTTCGCGTACCACCGCTGCGCCCGTGGGTCGAAATCCGCCGCGACGTCCGCTTCGGGCCATTGCACATACCCCGCGTCCTCGGTCGCCATGCACACACGAAGCGTTCCGGGATGGTACATCGCATAGTGCTCGAACAGTTCGAAAATTCCCCGTTCAGCCCCTCCTACAACGGGAGATCCCGCAAGCTGATCGATGTCGTTGCGAACTACGTCGTAAAAAAACTCCGTCATCGCGGCGAGAGTGCTCATTTGCCACCGGGCGTGGCGCTCGAAACTCCGCAGTGATTCTTTCGCGGAATACATACTTGCCGCAAGACCGACGAGAAGAACGGAGACAAAAATGATACTCATAAATCCGGCATTCATTCTGAACTTGAGCGACGTGAACATCACGGAATCTCTCCTCCGGAATCGGAAGCTTTTAAAAAGAGGTAAAATAACCATAAAATTACACACCGGAATACATCATTTCATTATTTATTGAATAAACTTAACGATACGATATATTGTACCATTTGATATTTTCAACATATTTCCATATTTCAAACGCATGATATCACAACAACTAGAGGCGAACAATACGAGTGAAAGGGCTCGCGCGAGAAATACCGGAGAGGAAAAACGCGCGGCCCCCCGCGATTTCTCGCCGGGGGGCCGCGTCTTGGTTTTACACCGAATGTTTGCTGAACTGGTCCCGAATGCCTTTTACGGCCGCCGCGAGGGCGTCGGGATCGAGAACCATTTCCATCATGCTGATCTGCTCTTCCCAAGCGGCAGGATCGCATTCATTACGAATATCGCCGTCGAAGATATGGTACACGGGGAGTCCCAACGAGACTCCCGCGAGAGGGCCTGCATAGGTCGGATCGCCGTTGCTCACGGTCTCGGCGTAGATCTCCGCGCCTTCGGCGTCGGAGGAACCGAGAATGACGACAACGTTTTCAGCTCCGAACTTCTCGGCAGCGTCCTTGATACGCTGCTGATTCTGCAGGTCCATCGCTCCCGCGGCGGTTCAGACGAAACACTCCGTCACGGAGAATTCGATGGAAGCGCCGCTCGCCTTCAGACATGCCTCCATGGCGGGTCCGGGGACGCCGTCCCGCTCACCGAGGAGAAGCAGTTTCTTGCCTGTCAGTTTGCCCATTTTTCCACCTCCTTTCTGCTTTACAGGGTACCGTCAAAAGGGGATTTCGTCCAGAGCCTTCCGATGGATGACGCCGTTTCGCGACGCGCCGTCGCGCTGGATACAAAGGCGGAGGAGGGGTCGTCGGACGCCGGAAGCGCCCGGAACGAACTCCTCCGCCTCACCGGGGGCGTATGAAGAATCAGTTCAGTTCGGTGAAGGTCGACTCGTCTTGTTTCAGCGCTTTCCACAGACACCAGCAGGCGACCACCATGATCACGGCGAAGGGGCCCGCAGCGGCGATGGAGGCGATCTGCAGCGACTGGAGTCCGCCGCTCATCAGCAGGACGAAGGCGAGCGCCGCCATCAGGACGCCCCAGATGCCCATGCGTACCTTCGGCGGGTTCATGTCGCCCTGCGTGGAGTACATCGAGAGGACGAACGTCCCCGAGTTGGCCGATGTGATGAAGAAGGTCGAGATCAGCACCACCATGATGACCGACATGATCCCGCCCAGCGGGTAGTGGGTGTAGATCTCGAAGACGCCGATCGAGATGTCCGCGGCAACCTTCTCGGCTATTTTCGCCGCGCCGGTGAGTTCGAGATTCAGGCCGGAGGTTCCGAAGATGGCGAACCAGGTGAAGCTGCCGAGCGCCGGCACGACGAGCACGCCGGAGACGAATTCGCGGATGGTGCGGCCGCGGGAGATGCGGGCGATGAACGAGCCGACGAAGGGCGCCCACGCGATCCACCACGCCCAGTAGTAGAGCGTCCAGCCGCCGAGCCACCCCTTGTACTCGCCGCCGTAGGGGGCCATGTGGAAGCTCTGGTTCACCACGTTGGAGAGGTAGTCTCCGAGCCCCGTCATCAGCGACTCGATGATCGCCATGGTGGGGCCGATGAAGAAGAGCGAGACGCTCAGCAGGCATGCGAGGAAGAGGTTGAGGTTGGAGACGCTTTTTATCCCCTTTTCGATACCGGTGACCGCCGTGCCGGTGTAGACGAAGGCGAGCACGGTGATGATGACAAGCTGGAAGGTGACGTTCTGCGGCACGTCGAAGAGGTACTTCAGGCCGCTGTTGATCTGGAGCGTGCCCAGGCCGAGCGACGTCGCCAGTCCGGCGATGGTGGCGAAGATGGCGAGAATGTCGATGGTCTTGCCGAGCATGCTCGCGTTCCCCTTCTTCCCGAGCACGGGAAGAAACATGCTGCTCATCAGTCCGGGCGCGCCCTTGCGATACTGGAAGAAGGCAAGGCAGAGCGCGATGACGGCGTACCCCGCCCACGGGTGGAGCCCCCAGTGGAAGAAGGTGGTCCGCAGCGCGTCCTCGGCGGCTTTCGCGCTTCCGGCGGCCGCGCCGAAGGGAGGCGTCATGAAGTGGTAGACGGGCTCGCCGACTCCGTAGAAGACCAGTCCGACGCCCATGCCGGCGGAGAAGAGCATGGCGAACCACGAGATGTTGCTGAACTCGGGCTTCGAACCCGGTTCGCCGAGACGGAGCTTCCCGAAGCGGCTCATGCAGAGGAGTATGGGGAAGAGCACGAAGATGTTCATAGCGAGCATGTACCCCCATCCGAAGTACTCGATGAGGACGTTGAAGAGCCCCTTGGCCGCCGCGTCGAAGCTCGCCGGGGAGAAGATCCCCCAAAACACCGTGGCGGCGGTGACGGCCATGGAGATAAAGAAAACGGAATTATCTTTCTGGACTTGCATACTCGTCCCTCCTTCACTGATATCCGGGGGAGGAGGTCCTCCCCCGGACGGAAGCTAGATCTTCACCGGGAAGATGGTCTGCGCGTCGACGTCGGTTTCCAGCGCGTCGAGCGCCACGCCCGTCCTGTGGTAGCGGAGGGCCCATTCGTCGTCGGGGCGGAGCTGGGGGTTGCCGAGAGGGTACGGGACGGAGACGGTGGGGACCATCTTGTTGACGCCGACGGTCTTTGCGATATTGGTGAGGTTGCACATCACAACCACGGGGATGCCGCTGCGCTCTATTTCTTTCGCGATCGTTGACCCGCAACGAGTGCAGGTTCCTCAGGTCGCGGTGAGGACGACGGCTTCGACGTTCCGCTCGTGGAGCACCGCGGCGATCTCACGGCCCATGCGGGCGGCCTCGCCCTGCGTGGTACCGGTGCCGACGGTGGTATAGAAGAACTCGTCCACCACGCCCAGCCTGCCCTCGCGCTGGTAAGCCCGGATGGCGTCGAGCGGGACGACGACGTTGGGGTTCTTGTCGGCCTGCTCGGGGTCGTACCCGGCGTGGATGGTCTTGTACTCGGGCGCGGTGAAGCCTTGGCCGAGCGCCGAAATGTCGTACATGCCCCACTTGGTGGCGGAGCACGACTGGATCCGGTCGGGGTTCTCGCGGGGGACGATGCCGCCGGAGGTGACCAGCGCGAGGCGCACCTTCCGCAGGTCCTTCACCGCCGGAGCGACGGGGACGCGGTCGAGCGCGGGCATCGGAAGCTCGGTCCGGTACGGCTCGCCCTTCAGCTTGGCGATCATCATGTCCACCACGCGGTCGGCGGCCATGACCGGCTCTTGCCCGATGTCCTCAAGGAAGACTTCGTGGCGGATGCCGCGCGGGAAGTACCCCTCCATCGGCGCGGGGAGGAGCTTCTCACCGCGCGCGATCTTGTCGGCGAAAGCGGCAATCTTCTCCATATCCTTCTTCATGGCGGTGGCGCGGTTGCCGCCGCGGAAGATGTACATATCTTTGTGGAACATCTCGACGCCGGGGTTCTCCTCGTTCATCGAGGTGAGCACGGGGACGCCGTACTTCTCCTTCACGGCCTTGCAGATCTGTCCGCACGCCGCGCCGTAGCGTCCGGCGTTGAAGGCGGGGCCCGCGATGAAAATATCGAACGCCTTGCCTTCGAGCATCCCCATGATGCGCTCCAAGGCTTCGTCGGTGCGCGACGCCATGAAGTTGTCGCCGCAGATGATCGTGTGCGTCACCTCGACGTCCTTGGCGAGGGTGTTGAATATCTGGGTGCACCCGACGGTTCCGGTGCGGATTTCGGGCTCGTAGTCGGCCATATCCTCGCCGCCCACCTGCCCGAAGAACTGGTTGATGTAGTGAATCGCCTTGAGCA
>LVBO01000090.1 GCA_001604435.1 Synergistales bacterium Syner_01 | reverse complement strand
CGACGGCATGGCCGAGAGAATCCAGGAGCTTCTGACATCGCAGCAGCGCCTGATGGGCGACATTTCGCACGAGCTGCGCTCGCCCCTCCAGCGCATGGACGTCGCCCTGACCCTCGCGCGCAAGGGGTGTTCCCCCGAGGCCGCGGAGTACCTGGACAGGGCCGGGCGGGACGCCGAACGAATGAACGAGATGGTCGGCCAGATCCTCGCGCTCTCCCACGCGGAACTGTACCCTCGGGAGAGCCTCGGCGTTCCGGTGGACATCGGTTCGTTGCTCGACGAAATCGCGGAAGACGCCCGCTTCGAGGGGGCGGCCTCCGGAAAGACGGCGCTCGCGTCGAACCTCCCGGAAGCGCTGGAGATTCACGGTGACGAGCAGCTGCTCCGGAGCGCCGTGGAGAACGTCGTGCGCAACGCGCTCCGCGCCACGCCCCCCGGCGGGAGGGTCGAGTTGCGCGCGGAGCTGAGGGGAGACGATCTCGTCGTCTCCGTCCGCGATCAGGGACCGGGAATTCCGGAGGGGGAGCTGACGCGCATCTTCCGCCCCTTCTACCGGCTGGACGCCTCCAGGGACCGCAAGAGCGGCGGCACGGGACTCGGGCTCGCCATCGCCGAACGCGCCGTTCGCTTCCACGGCGGAACGATCTCCGCGCGCAACGCCCCGCTCGGCGGCCTCGTCGTCGAGATCGCGCTGCCGCTGCGCCGCGCGCCGGGTACGCCCTGAGAGAATGCGACGCCGCGGCAACACGATAAGGGCTCGCCGGGGAAGACGCTCGTCGGGCCGTGCGCGAAGAGAGCCACGTGAGCTCCGCTCCATCTCTCCGTCGTAGAAAAACCGCGATTTCGACGGGAAAAAATCATTTGACGAAACCACCCGTTCGGATTAGCATTAGCGAAGCCCGGCGCACGCCGGGAACATTCGGACTGTCCGAAAATCGACGCGAGCGAGAGTGACTTCGACCCATGATATCGTCCCGAAAAGAGAGATTGTACGGCGTATTCCTTGTTCTTATGGCGAGCATGTGCTGGGGGACCACCGGCACGTTGCAGGCGTTGGCCCCCGAAGGGGCGCCCCCCCTCACCGTCGGCTCGATCCGCATCGCGCTCTCCGCGCTGATCCTGCTGCCCTGGTGCGTCTGGAGGGACCGGGGAATCGGCTTTTTGCGCAGAACGTCGCTCCCCGCCCTTATGGTGGGCGTCGCGGGGCTTGTGGGCTTTCAGTTTTCCTTCTTCACCGCGCTCAAACTGACGGGCGTCTCCATCGGCACGATGATCGCCATCGGCGCGTCGCCCATGTTCGCCGGGGCGCTCGGCTCGCTGGTGCAGCGCGAGCCGCTTTCGGCCCGCTGGTTCCTCTCGACGGCGGTCGCCGTCTCCGGTTGCGCGCTGCTGGTCCTCGGCGGGTCCTCCGGCCCGATGCTCCTCGATCCGCTGGGAATCGCCCTCGCCTTCGCCGCGGCGCTCTTCTACGCATTGATGGGACTGGGGTTCAAGATGCAGGGGGCGACGCTGAACGACACCCAGACGATCGCCGTCACCACCGGAACCGCCCTGATCGTCGCCCTCCCGGTGCTTTTCGCGCTGGACTCCTCGTGGATCTTCACCCGCGCAGGGCTGGGGATTTCCTTTTCTCTCGGCTTCGCCACGATGGCCCTGCCGATGAGCCTCTTCTCGCTGGGGCTGCGGAAGATCTACCTCCGGGACGCCTATACGATCTCCCTCGCCGAACCGCTCACCGCGTGCATCCTCTCCGCGCTGGTGCTGGGGGAACGGCTCTCTCCCCTTTCCATCGGGGGCGCGGCCCTGATCTTCTGCGGCATCCTGCTGCTTCCCGTCGCTTCGGAGGGCGGGGGCGAGCCGGAGAAAAACCCGGCATGACGCATACCTATGTATAAGGAGGACTCCATGACCGAACGCACAGCTCTTTTCGTTTCCGGCAACGAGGCGATCGCGGAGGGCGCCCTCGCGGCGGGGGCGCGGTTCTACGCGGGGTACCCGATCACGCCCTCCTCGGAGGTCGCGGAGGCGGCCGCCCGACGGATGCCGGAGGTCGGCGGCGTGTATATCCAGATGGAGGACGAACTCTCCAGCATGGCGGCGATCATCGGCGCGTCGGCGGCGGGCAAGAAGGCCTTCACCGCGACCAGCGGCCCGGGATTCTCGCTGATGCAGGAGAACCTCGGCATGGCCGCGATGGGCGAAATCCCCTGCGTGGTGGTGAACGTCCAGCGCTCCGGTCCCTCCACCGGCATGGCCACCAAACCCGCGCAGGGCGACGTGATGCAGGCGCGCTGGGGGACGCACGGCGACCACGGGATGATCGCGCTGGCCCCGTCGTCGGTGCAGGACTGCTACGACATGACCATCCGCGCGTTCAACCTCGCGGAGAGGTACCGCACGCCCGTGGTGCTGCTGGCCGACGCGGCGATCGCGAAGCTGCGGGAGCGGGCCGTCTTCCGCGCCCCTTCCTCCGGCGAGATCGTCGAACGCGCGATGCCGACCTGTCCGTCCGAAGAGTTCCGCCCGTTCGCCGTCGACCCGGAGGAACGTACAATCACGCCACTCCCCCCCTTCGGCGGCGACTACGTCATCCGCATCACCGGCTCGATGCACGACGAGCGGGGCGGCCAGAACGCCACCCCGGACAATGCGGACCGAGTGATCCGGCACCTGACCGACAAGCTGGAGAAGAACCGCGCCGA
>LVBO01000591.1 GCA_001604435.1 Synergistales bacterium Syner_01 | reverse complement strand
AACGACAGGGTCAAGCTGGAATCTTTCGTCCACTATCTCAAACGGGAGCGGGAATGCCCGCTTGCCCGATAAAATAAGGAGGTGCGCCATGAGTGTTGATACGAGTTGCGCCGGTCGTCTTCGTCATCGTTGCGGCAGCAGGTTCGGGAGAGGGCGCTCACTCCCGAGCAGCGCGCATATGCATGCGCCCGAACAGGTCTTCGGGGCTCTGGAGTTGAAAGAGGGCGACGTGTTCGTGGATTTGGGGTGCGGCGCGGGAGAGTACGCGCTGTGCGCGGCCCGCATGCTCGGAGAATCCGGCGCGGTGTACGCTCTCGATCGCCTGGGCGACGCCGTCGAGGAGGTGCGGCGAAAGGGGAGCGCGAACCCGGGGGCGCCCGTGCGCGCCGTCGTCGCGGAGCTGACGGAGACGCTGCCTTTGGATGACGGGATCGCCGACGTGTGCTTCCTGTGCACGGTGCTCCACGCTATCGACGGCGATACGAAGCGGCGGCGTCTGTTCGCGGAGATGTACAGAGCGCTCAAACCGGAGGGCCGAGCCGCGGTGGTGGAGTGCAAGAAGGAAGCGTCGCGCTTCGGCCCTCCCGAAAACATGCGCCTTTCCGAGAGCGACGTGGACGCGTTGGCGTGCGGCGCGGGATTTTCAAGGAAGAGCGCGACCGATCTCGGGGACAACTACCTCGTCGTGTACGAAAAAGCACGAGCGCGTTGCGAGTAGAACGAAGGGGACGAGCGAGAGGCGTTCCGTCCCGCGCTCGTCCCCTTCATGAAACCCGGCGCGCTCCTCAGACTTCTCCCCGGTACTGCCGGGGAGTGACGCCGACGTGGCTCTTGAAGACCTTGATGAAGTGACTCTGATCGAAAAAACCCAGCCCCGCCGCCAGTTCGACGGGGTGTTTTTTCTTCCGGAGTTCTTTTTTCGCGTGGTTGACGCGCAACATGGTCTGGTAGGCGTGCGGCGTGAGCATGAAGCGCTCTTTGAAGAGGCGCGGGATGTGGAACTTGTTGATCCCGGAGATCTCCTCGAGCCTGTCCAGAGTGATCTTCTCCGGAAAAAAACCGCGAAGGTGCTCCTGAATTTTCATCAGGCCCGGATGCTCCCGCCCCCCTTTGCGCGGAGAGGGTGCCGTCTGCTTCCCCGCGATCCAGCCGAAGACGTCCGCCGCGACGGTCTCCTTCTCCAGAGGCTCCGCGTCGCCGATGAACGTCGCGAGCATTCCGCGCACCGGCGAGAAATCGCACTCCCGCGACGAGAGCATGGTGAAGCCGATCTCCGCGCCGGCAAGCTCCGCCTCCCTGAAGGCGCGAAACCACCCGGCGTCGACGAAGAACATCGCGTACCGCCACCTGTCCTTCCGAAGCGGCGCGCACGCGTGCACCGCGCAGGGCGGAAAGAAGAGCAGCGTCTCCTCGCGGAGCGTCCGGCTCTCCCCGTCGCACCAGACAAGCGTCTCCCCCTGCTGGAGGATGCCGAGGGAGCACTCCTCGTGCGAATGCCGCTTGTAGTGCACCTCCTCCTCGGCGCAGAGTTTCAGCTCGAAAAACGGCAAACTCGCATCGCGATAGAATTCGATTCCCATGCAGCGCCTCCCGTGTGCCGAATCATACGTCATGAACCTCCCGGCGGTTTTCTCTATTATTGCACAAATGCTTCGCTCCATGGAATCCTGCGCCGGGGGCCGGGACGCGGCGTTCTCTTGATAAAAGCAAAGAGACTGACTATACTGTATATATGCTGTGCGAAACAAAAAAGCAATTTCTGTTCCTTGAGTTCGAGAAGCTTGAGGAAGAGCGGATCGGAAAGGGGCGGCACGAGCAGTTTCACGCCCTGCCGGGCGATCTGCGGAAAATCTATCTCGGCTGACCGCCGCCGCGCTGCGCCTCCGACGTGCCGCGATGTACCCAAACCGAGAGAGGCAAAGGGAGGAAGATCATGACTGGACGTTTATTCACAGTGTTGGCGCGAGGCGTTCTGCTCCTTCTTCTCTGCGCCGCCGCTTCGGTGGCGCAGGCGCGAATGGAGAAGGAGTACTGCAACGCGCGCTTCGGCTTCTGTTTTTCGTACCCGGCGCGTTTCGAGATGGACCCGCCTCCGGAGAACGACGACGGAAGGATCCTGCGCGACGGCGACGGGTGCGTCCTGACGGCGTGGGGCGGGTACAACGTCCTCGAAGAGTCGCTTGAAGATGCGATGACCTCGCGGAGCGCCGATTTCGACACCGTGACCTACAGGGCCAAGGGGAAGAACTGGTTCGTTCTTTCGGGGTACCGGGGGAGCGACATCGTCTATCTCAAACTCTGGGTAGGGCCCGACGCGGTCAACGGACTGGAGATGGCGTACCCGTCGGCGTTGAAAAAGGAGTACGACGCGATCGTGACGAAGATCGTCCGTTCGTTCCGTCCCGGAGATTTGTAGCCGGTCCGCGGAAACCGCAGAAATCGGAGAGGAGCGCGGATACGCCATGCCGCCGCGCTCCTCTCCGGTTGTTCGCGTACGCGGGAACGCCATCCGTGTTTTCGGTCGACCCTTTTCCGCCCCCTTACAAAAACTCCAGCGGGCAGAAGTCCTTCGAGAAGGTCTTCGTTCCGTACTGCGCGAACCC
>LVBO01000089.1 GCA_001604435.1 Synergistales bacterium Syner_01 | reverse complement strand
AATAAAGCGAGCACCCGCTTGAGCGTGTCGTTCAGGTTCATCACGCGGTGGGTTCGTTTTCCGCACTCCTCGCCGACCAGTACCGTGACCCGCGCGAAAAGGTGAAAGAGACGGTCCAGGGTGGGATTCTTCATCGGTTTCCCTCCCGGAGCGGGAATGCTCTCTCCGCTCGCGGACAGGACTTCACGGAGTTCTTTCTCGGCAAGATTGTAGACCGCCAGAGCGATCGTCATGAGGAACATGAGGCCTTCGATGCGCTCCTCCCGCTTCAGATAAATCTCGGCGGCGTGGAAGGATTTGTCCTTGAGGAAGCGGAATCCCTTCTCGACGGCCCCCTGCTCCTTGTACAGCCCGAGTATCTCCTCGGCGCCGGGGGCTGTTTCTCCTACCGCGCTGGTGGCGAGTATGAAGCGACCGCACTTGCTTCGAAGGATCTCGACGGCGTCGGGAGCGAGCGCGGGATCGATCTTCGCTCGGTACCGGATCTCCATCTCCGCTCCCGACGCGGGACGTCCTCTTCCGCCTTTCTTGCGGCGGAGCTCCTCGACGAGTACGCTTCCTTGAACCAGCGGGTGCTCGGAGAAGAAGGAATCGGCCGCGGAGCGGGCGTCGGCCTCGCAGAAGAATTCGCCTTTCGACAGTTTGGAGGCGCTCTTCCTCGCATCCGTCAGCTTCAGCTCGAGGCGTTTTTCGAGCGTCTTCTCCTGCTTCCCGGCCATCTCGTCGGAGCGGAAGAGGAACCAGCGCTGCTCGACGCCGCCGTAGGAAGAGGTCTTCTCAAGGAAGGAGTAGCGGGGGTCGGAGCAGGGAAGAAGGGCTTCCCCGGTTTCGAGAAGCGCCGCGGCCTCGTTCAGCGTCGCGGGTACCCGGCTGATCCACGAGCCGTGTATGCGGGCGATGTTCTCCGCGCTGTAGAAAGCGGCGTCGGCTATGCCGAACAGCGGAGATTCGCCGAGCGCGGCGAGCGTGTTCGTCGCCTTCTCCATGCCGACCACGATGCTCTTTTTGTCCGAGGCGTTGCCGGAGAGCAGTTCGAGAAAGAGCGGAATTCCGCTTCCGTCGGCGACCATGTTCAGCACGAAGCGCTTCAGGTCGGTTCTGCCGTCCTTGGCGTGGCCGAACGCGATCTCCCATTTGAACCCCTCGTTCGGAACGTACTCGCCGTGCACGCTGAAATTCGTCGTGTCGGCGTGAAGGTTGAACGTTCGATGGAGAAAGGGGGCGAGACATTCGATCACGAAACGCTCGTAGAGAGCGGAGATGTTGTATTCGCTCAGGTTGTCGAGAAGACGTCCCACGGCGTCGTCGTTCAGATGCTCCGGTTGTACGCCCGGCGCGATCAGGCGCTCCGTCGGGAGGTTCTCGAAGAACTCGGGAAAGAGATAGAGACGGCGCTCGACGAAGCCCAGCCCGTTGAGAACGACCGCTTTGGCGAGTTGTCCGGAAGAGACGTGATGGGGGTGCGTCTTCGGCAGATGTCTGTCCAGGAAGTCGACCAGCCCGAGCTTGTCGACGAAGGCCGCCACGATTCCGTAATGCGCCAATGATTGAGTCTCGATGGGTTCCATGAAAGAAGAATCGTCTCCTCGTTTTGCGATTCCGGACGACCGACAAGATGGAATCATCCGGTATATGCGATAAAAATACACTGAAAACCGGATTTTGCATAGAGACACAAGAGCTGATGGGACTCGGCTCGGAAAAACATTTTTCAAGTATCGTCAGTGCGGAATGTCGG
>LVBO01000088.1 GCA_001604435.1 Synergistales bacterium Syner_01 | reverse complement strand
GCATTTCTCCGGGAAGCATCTTTGCACTTCGTCTGTCCCCGAAGAATTTCCCCTCTGTGCGTATCGACGGATTCCGCTTCCCGGAGCAAGGGAATCTTTTCATCAGCGCGGAACACGGCACTATGTCCAAAGGGGAAAAATACACGAGCAAGATTCCGTCGAACCCGACCACAGGGTATTCATGGTCTATCCTGGATCCGGGAAATCAAGCTGTCATGATCTTTTGCGAAAATTCAATGGAACAGCCCAAAGAGAACCAAGAGCGAGGTGTTGTAGGAAAAGGCGGTCGGGAGTTGTGGACCTTCGAAGCAGTGGACAGAGGCATTAGCACTGTTGTACTCGGTTATCGGCGCTCTTGGGAGACGGGCGTTTCGCCGCGACGCTACCACATCTTGATATTGAATGTCCGCTAACTTTTTAGTTCGCTTCCCGATGAGATGAAAAGAGGATGGGGACGTTGGCCCATCCTCTTTTCATCTCATCGGGATTACCGTATCATGAATGCACGTTTTTTAAGCCGAGCGCATACCCACAGAGGAATTTGATTCACAACGTGATAGTGCTCAAAACAGAGGTGAGGAGTAGGAAAAATGAAAAAAATAATCATTATAGCGATATCGGCAATCTTCGCCGGGGCATCTCCTCTTTTCGCCGCGGGGACGCTCCCGGGAGAATTCTTGGAAGGCGAAGTTCTGGCGGTGCTCCAAGCGCCGAGCCTTTCGGCTTCGAATGCGGCTCTTTTCAACGAGTCGGTCGCATCCTCCGCGGAAAGCGTCGCCGCCTCCGTCGGGGCACAGGCGGTGCAAACCTACGGCGCCATCGCGATACGGTCGGGGAAGAACATCGTGCATATTCGTTCGGAGCAAAAGAGCACGGAAGAACTCATCGCCGAATTGAAAACACTTCCCGAGGTTATCGATGCGTGGCCCAACTATATTTCCCGCGCCTCGCTGGTTCCGAATGACCCGAATTTCGGTAACCAGTGGGGATTGCGATACATCAACGCGGCGGAGGCATGGGACATCAGCACCGGGAAAGCCGAAATTTTCGTAGCGGTCATCGATTCCGGTATCGACTACTTGCACGAAGACTTGGCGGCCAACATCGCCAGAGACCTCGACGGAAATTTAGGCTTCGACGCGGTCAACAAGGATGCCGATCCCATGGACGATCACGGACACGGCACGCACGTCGCCGGAATCATCGGCGCCGTCGGAAACAACGGAATCGGAACAACCGGAGTCAACTGGAAGGTCGGCCTGCTCGCCGTGAAGGTGTTGGACTCCGAAATACGAGGGAACGACGCCGGAATCATCGCGGGCTTGAACTATGTGCTGGAACAGAAGGAGCGAGGATTGGACATCCGCGTCGCGAACATGTCGCTTACAGGATGGCGCGAACCTATCCTCGATCAGGGAAAAAACCCGTACGGCGCGGCGATCAAGGCGCTCTCCGACGCAGGAATCCTTCTCGTGGTCGCCGCCGGGAATGAAAAACAGAACCTCGACAGTCCGGAAGAGTATTACGACTGGGCCAACTTCCGCAAGGTCGACCTGCGGGGCAAGCGACCGTACCCCGCCTGCTTCACGTTCGAGAACATGATCACCGTGAGTTCGATGGCGGGAGACCGCGCCCCGTCTTCCTTCACGAATTTCAGCCCGAATTTCGTCCATTTGGCGGCCCCGGGAACGGATATTCCGAGCACATGGCCGGGCAACGGATATAAGACTATCAGCGGCACTTCGATGGCCACGCCGCACGTTGCGGGAACGGCCGCGCTCATCGCCGCCCGATTTCCCCGCAAAAGCGCGCCGGAGATCAAGGCCCGCATCGTAGGGAATACGATCATGAACTATTCTTGGGAAGGACGCGTAGTCTACGGAGGATACTTGGACGCTGCGGCGGCTCTCGGCGAGCCGGACCCCGCAGTGCCCGTCAAGGCAATTTCTCTCTACCCGGAGTCGCTTAAGTTCTCGGGGAAAACGTCTCTTCCCGTAACAGCGACGGTTCGCCCTGTGAACGCCGACAAGAAGGGCATTATCTGGTCTTCCGACAACCCGTCGGTCGCCGTCGTCAGTCAAACAAACACCGGCGCGACGATCACCAGCGTCTCCGACGGGAAGGCTACCATAAAAGCGCATGCGCTTGGGGGAGGCGCATCGGCCGCCGTCTCCGTCACGGTTACCGGCGCCGGCGCGGCCGTCATGGGAGGCGGCGGAGGCTGCTCCGTGGCCGTACCCCCGACTTGGACATCGTTGCTGCTCTTTGTTCCGTTCTTATTCCTTCGGAGGTGATTCATTATGACCCTTAAGCGTTCGCTCTACCCAGTACTGCTCGCAATACTCGTGCACACATTCTCTTCAGTTGCTTTCGCGACCCTGCCCGCCGGCCAAGGGGCGTTCGCCCCCCTGAATCCGGAGTTCCTCGCCTTACAGAACATGAGAAGCTCCTCCGTTCAGTCCGCTTTTGTGGACCGGAACCGCCTTCTTGGCGAACGCCCCTCGCCGCTCGACCTTTCGCACGTTCTCCCGCCAAAAAGCGCCGGAATCTACGCACGGTCGAACGCAACACTCCCCTCGAAGTACGACCTCCGAGAGCACGGCGTGCTCCTTCCCATAAGAGATCAGGCTCCTTTCGGAACATGCTGGGCTTTCGGGGCGCTTGCGTCGCTGGAATCTACGCTCAAAAAAGCCGGCACGAGCGACTTCGACTTCTCCGAATGGCATCTGGCATACTTCGCGTACGTCGATGAAAGTGAAACGCTCCCCGCGTTCACAGCCTACGAACCGGAGTTCGGCGAAGAACCTATATTCGATCAGGGAGGAAACAACTGGAAATCCACAGCGATTCTCGCCAGATGGACAGG
>LVBO01000590.1 GCA_001604435.1 Synergistales bacterium Syner_01 | reverse complement strand
GAGATCGCCGTGCTCTTCCGCTTGCAGCGCCAGTCGGCCGCCCTGGAGGACGCCTTCGCGCGCAGGGGCATCCCCTTCGCGGCGCAGACGCGCAAGTCGGCGAAGGAGGCCCTCGCCGCCGAATCCGAGAACGAAGCTCCGTCGGCGGAGGTGGACGCGGTGCGGCTGATGACGCTCCACGCCTGCAAGGGGCTGGAGTTCCGCTGCGTCTTCATCGTCGGCGTCAACTACGGGCTGATCCCGATGCACACGTCTCCGGGCAGATGGGAGGAGCAGGAGGAGGAACGCCGCCTCTTCTTCGTCGGCATCACGCGCGCGAAGGACTACCTGGAGCTCTCCTACTACACGAGCCCGGACGACCCTCGCGTCATGCCCGGCAAGAGCGGCTACCTCTCCATGATCCCCGCGCGCCTGCTGGAAGCGCCGGACGATGCGCCCGGCGAGGCCGACCTTCAGTGGTACCGCCGGATGATCCTGGAAAACCGGGGGAAGCGCGGCGCGCAGGACGTTTTCGGGCCGGAACGAACGGAGGAAGCCTCCGCCGGAGCGAAGAGAGCGCTGCACCCGAGGTACGGGGAGGGCGTCGTGGAGTCGGAGGACGAAACTTCCTACACGGTCGGGTTCGCGCAGTACGGAACGAAGACCTTCTCGAAGGACTTCTGCCCGCTGGAGTTTTTGTAGGGGGGAACCTTGAAGCTCTGGTTGATATCCGAAAGTGCCTTTTTGAATTCACGCTCGCCCTCGACGCCTATTTTCAGACCAAAATCGTCCGCCATTTGTGTTCACCTCCTCAAAAACGGCATGAAAAAGGAGCAGCCCCGAAGGTTACTCCTGAGTTTGTTCGTATAAACGGTAAATCATGCAGATACAAGCTGAGAATCTACTATAACCATTCTTCCGAGTTTGCTGCCATATACCGCAAAGCGTTTACGAATTTTCTGGAAAACACGGCGAATTAGAGCCACCCGCGCGGAGTGTTAGAGCCATTGGCGCGGACTTAAAGAGCCACCCGACGCGCGGACACGGAGCCACTTGCGGCAAACTCCTGTAAGATCGAATTGCTGCCGGAAGGCAGAATCTTTCTCAGGAGGTTTTCAAATGTCGGATTTCATCACCATTGTCCGGGCTGTTTACAGCGGCCTGAGTCAGCGCAACGTCGCCGCAATGCACGGGGTATCCAGAAACACCGTGTCGCTCCATCTGCGAAGAGCCCGGGACCAAGGCTGGCTTACCCTGAAGGATCTGGACGCTTTGGACGACACCGCCGTCGCCAGGGATTTACCGAAGAACACCTCGCCCCGCGATACTACCTTCAAGATGCCGGACTTCGACTATGTCCATGCCGAACTGGCGAAGCCGCACGTCACCCTCAAGCTGCTCTGGGAGGAGTACGTCGAAAAATGCCGTCGGGCCGACGAGCGCTTCTATATGGAGACGCAATTCCGCCGGTACTATCACCTGCACGCCAGAGTTCACAAGGCGACCATCCGGCTGGAGCACAAACCCGCGCTCTCGCTGGAAGTGGACTGGGCCGGCACAAGGATCGCCTTCTTCGACGCGGAGGCCGGGAAGATGTCCAGGGCGTCGCTCTTCGTAGCCGTTCTGCCGTGCAGCCGGATCATCTACGTCGAACCGTTCCGCGACGAAAAGCTGCCGTCCTGGATCGCCGGTCACGTCAACACCTTTCAATACCTCGGCGGCGTGCCCAAGACCATTGTTCCGGATAATCTCAAAAGCGGCGTCAAGCGCGCCAATTTCTACGAACCCGACCTGAACAAGACCTACCAGGAGATGGCCGCCTATTACGGAACGGTGATACTGCCCGCGCGCGTCCGCAAGCCCAGGGACAAGGCGTCGGCGGAAAACGCCGTACTGATTTCGTCGCGAAAAATCATCGCAACTCTCCGCAACACTCAAATTCTCTCCTTCCACGATCTGCAGCAGCGCGTACGCGCTGCTCTGGAACATGTCAACTCCGCCCCCTTGACCGGGAAGAGCGAGAGCCGCTGGACATCCTTCCTCGCCGAAGAAAAAGAGTTCCTGCTCCCGCTTCCCGAATCCCCCTACGAATTGGCTCAATGGGGGAAAGCCAAGGTCCAGATGAACTGTCACATTCTCTGTCAACGCAAATTCTACTCCGTTCCGTTCGAATACCTGGGAGAAGAGGTCGACGTTCGAGCAACTCAAGCGACAGTGGAAATATTCTACCAGCATCGGCGGATCGCGTCGCATAAAAGGCTCTGGGGAAAGAGCGATTATGCGACCGTCGCGGAGCATATGCCGCCCGACAAGCTCTTCTTCGTCGACTGGAATCGCGAACGCTTCCTGCGCTGGGCGGACAAAATCGGCACGGCCACCCGACGGGTGGTCGAAGCCATTCTCGACCGGGCGGTTATCGAGCAGCAGGCCTATCGCTCCTGCCTCGGCGTGCTGAGCCTGCGTGACAAGTTCGGTCCTCTGCGGCTCGAACGGGCGTGCGGCATCATCGTTTCGAGAACGTCGACTCCGTCGTACCAGCAGATCAAAAACATACTCGAGAAGAACACGGACATTCCCGAGGCGCCCGAAGAGGCGGCGAAGAAGGAATCGGGGCGCGGATTCCAGCGCGGAGCGGGTTATTTCGGAGGCGGCGACCATGCTTGATCATGAGACGGTGAGCAAGCTCAGGCACATGAAGCTGACGGGCATGGCGGAGTCCCTCATGGAGCAGAAGAATAACGACGAGTACCAGGAGATGGGGTTCCACGACCGTCTCGGCCTGCTGGTGGATCGCGAGTTCGACAGGCAGCAGCACGGACGGCTGCAGCGCCTCGTCGGCGCGGCCAAATTCCAGAACTCGACCGCCTGCGTCGAAGACATCAGGTACGACGACGACCGGCAGCTCGACCGCAACCTCATTCTGGAACTCGCATCGTGCAACTACATTCCGCACGCACGCAACGTCGTTCTCGCCGGACCGACGGGGTGCGGAAATTATGCGAAGCCAGAGATTATGCGAAGTCGACGCTGGAGGCACTGTTCCCATCCCTGTTC
>LVBO01000087.1 GCA_001604435.1 Synergistales bacterium Syner_01 | reverse complement strand
CCGCGCGGCCTTCTCGTTCTTCGCCGCGAAGGCGATCTGCGAAATCGCCTGCACGGAGAAACCCTGCGTAATCATGACCACCATCCACGACATCACCATCGCGAACCCCGCGCCGGAGACGAAGTCGAACCACGGCCCGCCTTCGGGCAGCGCGGCGACGATCGACTCGAAGCCGCCGAAGACCTCGGAGGAGTTCCACAGCGCGGCGAGGATGCCGCCGTAGATCACGACGATGTTCACCACGTTGGTCAGCCCTGCGCCCCAGTAGCCGCCGATGAACGTGATGCCGACGAAGAGCAGCGCCGTCACCAGCATGCCCGTCTGGAAGGTGAAGACGTCCGGCATCAGGGCCGTGAGCACCGCACCGCCCGCCACGTACTGCAGCGACGTGATGACCATCATGATGAGGAGCTGCGCCACGACGCTGATCATCCGGGCGTTTTTGCCGTACATCCGCTCCATCATCTCGGGGATGGTGTTCACTTCCATACGGCGGAAGTAGTGCGCCGCGAAGATTCCCGCGAGGATCCCCGCCGTCCCCCAGGCCGCGTTGTACCACCCGGCCGAGAGCCCCGCTTTATACGCGTGCTCCGCCACGCCGACCGTCGACGCTCCGCCGATGGCAAGACCGGCGAGCATCGCCGCCACCACGATCATCGGCAGGTTCCGCCCGGCGAGAAGATACTGGAGCGCACCGCCCTTTCCCTGCTGGATCAGCTTCGTCGCATACCATGAAATACCGTATAAAACCAGAATATACGCCACCAGAATGAAAAGCTGCATCGACCTTCCTCCTTCGGAAAAAGAAATTTCCCAGTAGTATAGCATTTTGCGGCAACATAGAAACCATATCCCATTTTTCATCGCTCATATTTCACAACACAGAGCACGCCAGGTCTCAAGAGCGCGTATCGCCCTCCCGTCACATCGCATAAAACAAAAGTTGCATAAAAAATTTTTTTATGATACGATTGGTTCATACCGAATTCTCAACCTCTTTTAATTTTTACAGGAGGATCGAATGTGCGAAACAGCGGAACCCTTCGGAGAAGAGAGAGAAACAAACATCTTTTTGCGCATCCGCAAGAAGATGCCGTCTCTTTCGGTCTCTCACAGAATAATTGCAGAATTAATTCTCAACAAATGTTCCGAAGTCGTAAAGATGAGTTCGCACGATATAGCGAGAGAACTCAAGATCTCACCCTCGACCATTGTTCGCTTCGCCGTCGAAATAGGCTATTCGGGGTTCAGGGAGATGATGAGCGACTTGCAGTCTACTGTTTTTAACTACTCTCAAGCTCCGATGCAAAAGCTCAGGGATTCCATCCGTGAAAACGAACCTCTGGAAACCATTCTGCAAAAAGTCGTGGAACAAGGTGTGGAAAATCTTGAGCTGCGAAAATTTACCCCTCTGAACGACACGTTCATGAAAGTCGTGCGCTTTATGATCGACGCCGAAAAAATTTACCTGATAGGAGCCCGCTCCTCCTATTGCGTCGTGCAATACGGGGGGTTCTATCTCAGCACCATTGCGAAGAACATCAGCTATTTTTCCTCCAGTTCGGAAACGCGGTACGAACAACTGAACGAACTGACGGAAAAAGACATTGTTTTCGCCGTCTCTTTCCACAGATATTTTAAAGATACCGTGGACGCCACGGCCTTCGCGAAAAAAAAACACGCGTTCGTCGTCGGAATCACCGACTCTATTCTCTCCCCTATCGCGAACTATTGCGACGAACTCCTTCTTGTCCCGAGCACTGCGTCGTTCTCGTCATATATCCCTTCGATAGCTCTTATGGAAGCCTTGGTCCTGGCATTCACGCAGGCGAAAAGCGCCGAAGCGAAAAAAGTGCTGGACGAAAGGATGGTGTTGCTCCTCGAAAACAATGTGTACGCGGAAATGGAGTATAAGCGTGCGAAAAAAGAACGCCGAGGTACCGACATGTAAAAAACGCGGCGTCGATCGGTCTCTCTGCTGGAACAACGGAAGGAGGGGTATCGCCGAATAGAGTGTTGTCGCATCGGAAACAATGAATCGTGCGATTCGACGGTCAAGCGTATGTCTCTTCAGGAGACGTCGTTGAAAGTACGTACGATATCCGCCGTTCACGGGACATCGTACGTACACGGTGATTCTTAAGAAGGGAGAGCACTCACATGATCTTCGATTTACCGCCGCTTTTCGGGTTGTTTCCACTGCTTCTGTATGTAATTCTGGCGTTCAAGAAAGGAATGCATCCCGTCGTCAACATCGCGATTTGCGTCGTCGTAGGCGCGGTGATGGTTCAGCAGCCGATACTCGGTATGGGAGCCATCATAGCGAAAGCGATGGGATCATTCCTCGCACTGGTCGGTCTGATCATCATGCTCGGTTCCGGACTGGGCGTCGTCTTGCGAAATACGGGCGTCGCCGAGAACATTGTCTACTTTTTCATGAAGAAAATCGGCGTCGACTCGGAGAACAAGGCCATTATCGCGACCATGGTGACCTCGGTCGCTCTTGTCGCTCTCCTTGGCACTCTTGCCGGCGCCAACGCCATCATCGCCCCGATCATCATCCCTCTGGTCGCTGCGATCGGTATCACTCCGAGCGTTATTGCCGTCATCTTCCAGGGCGCGGGCCAGACGGGACTCTTCATAGGACCTTTCAGTCCTCCCATGGTGACGCTTATGGGAATCACCGGTCTGACCTACACGCAGATTCTCTTTTCCGCCGGACTTCCCCTTTCGGTCGTCATGTGGATCGTGACATTCTTCGTCGCGAAACACGTCCAGAAAAGCACTTCGGGCGTCTACGGCTACAGCAAGGACCAACTGCTCATCAAGGAAGACTATCAGCCCAGCGGAGAAACCCGCCGAGGCACATGGGCTTTCCTCGGCTGCATGGCGTTGCTCGTGGGCTACGGGATTCTGCATAAGGGAGGCGCCTCCTACGCGGTCATGGTCATGCTGATCACGTCGCTTGCGACGGGTCTTGCCGGCGGGCTGTCGCTCGGCAAGATTTTCGACAGCATCATGGAGGGATGTGGAAAGCTGATCTGGCTCTTTTTCATCTTCCTTCTTTTCGATCCCTTCTTGGGCTTCGTCGATAAGAGCGGCGCTTTCGCCGCGCTTGGAGAACTCCTCAAGCCCTATATGGAAACGAGCGGAAAACTCGGTTTCTCGATCTTTTCATCCCTTGTCGGCATCTTCGGAATCAGCGGCGCCGCCGTCGCCCAGGCGATCATGATCGACAAACTGTTCAGGACGCTGGCCGAAGCGATGAACATCTCCATGTACCTCTGGGCGTTGATCATTCTCGTGGGACACCAGCTGACATCCTTCGCCTATCCGGGAGCGGACATGATCGGAGAGATGGGACTCGCCCAGTCCAGCGATCTGAAGTCGATGCTCAAAGTGGGGTACGCCATCATCACCGCCAGCATGGCGCTCGTAATCGCCATGACCTACATCCTGTAAGGAGTAAGCGCAATGACCGCCATACCAAGACAGAAGATATACGAGCTGCTCGGCGGGTTGGAGGGGAAGGTCGCCCTGTATGTCGAAGACTTGACGTCCGGCGAACTCTTCACGCTCTGCGCCGATGAAGTGCATGTGGCGTGCAGTCTGGTGAAAGTCCCCATCATGGCGTTGATTTTGAAGGATGCCGAAGAGGGCGGAACGCGTCTCGAAGAGAAAATTACGATCCCTCCCGCGAAACGGGTAGGTGGAACGGGGCTGATCTGTCACCTCGAACCAGAGGTCGAGCTATCCTGGAGAGACGTTATGAAGTTGATGATCATCGTCAGCGACAACAGCGCCACGAACGCTATCATCGACCTTCTCGGAATCGAACGGATCAACGCGTTTTTCAAGTCGATCGGCCTGACCTCGACGGAGCTGCAACGAAAGATGATGGACCTGGAGGCGATCAAGGCCGGGCGCAACAACTACACCACGGCAGCGGATATGGGGAGACTTCTCAAGCTGGCCGCGACAGGCTCGTTGGTGAATCGGAAGGTCTCCGACGCAGTTATCGAGACGATGAGCCGTCAATTGTATACGAGCAAGCTGCCGGCGCTTCTTCCTGGCGTCCCGGCTTCTGTTTCTCCCGAAGAAAAATGGAACCCGCTTCCCGGTACGGTCACCGTGGCCAACAAAACTGGAGATCTTCCGAAAACCGAACATGACGTAGGACTCTTCATTCTGCCCGGAGGAAAGAAGTACGTCGTCGCGATGCTGACGTCGCAGCTTGCCTCGGAGAAAGAAGGGATCGCCTGCATAGCGAAAGTCTCGAAAGCGGTATACGACGCGCTCTCGCAATAGAGTCGCGCAGATTTAAAAAACCTGCTGCGGCGAAGCAGCCGCAACTTCAGGCCCAACGAAGGACTTTCCGCCTCCTCCGGCGCGAAGGATCCGCAGGGCCGAAAACACACTCGGGGAGGTAGTACACAGTGTCGACGAAAATGTCCTTTACGGCAGCCGGAGATATGCTGGTGCAAAGACGTCTGCCGCAAAACTATCCGGGATTCGACGAAATCGCGGCCGAAATCGCGAAAGGCGACATGCGCTTCTTCAACTTGGAGACGACCCTTCACAACTACGAGTCCTACGGCTCGCAATACAACGGGGGCAGCTATCTTTGCGCGCCTCCGGAAACACTGGACGACGTCAGGCGTTTCGGATTCAACATCACCTCCTTCGCCAACAACCATACGCTGGACTTCTCCTACGGCGGGGTGGAAAAAACTCTTGAACACCTCCGCAAGGCGGATTTCCCTTCGAGCGGCGTCGGACTGAACATGGAACAGGCTTCGGCTCCCGCGTATCTGGATTGCGACAACGGCAGGGTCGCCCTCATCGCCACCACATCCAGCTTCAACCCGGCGGCGATGGCGGGCAACGCGTCGCATTCCATAATCGGCCGTCCGGGAGTCAACGGACTGCGCTTCAACACCACGTACTACATCGACGCCGCACACGCCGACGCCTTGAAGGAGATCGCCTCCCTGACCAACATCAACGCGCCGCGCGAGGTGATCCGGGCAGAAGGATACCTTCCTCCTCTTCCCGAGAACGTCATGGAGTTCGACACGCTCTCCTTCGAACTGAGCGACAAAATAGGAAAAAAGACCAGCGTCCACCCCGGCGATATGGCGCGGATAGAGCGCTCGATCTATGAAGCGAGCCTGCAGGCGGACTATATCGTGGTCTCGATCCACGGTCACGAAATGAAGGCGGACGTCAAGCGGGAAGGGGCCGAGTTTCTCGAAGAATTCGCCCGCCGATGCATCGACTGCGGAGCGCACGCCGTCGTCGGCCACGGTCCTCATGTCATCCGCGCGGTGGAAGTCTACAAAGGGCGCCCCATTTTCTATTCTCTGGGGGACTTCGTGCTGCAAAACGAGAACATCCCCAGACAGCCGGCCGACTACTTCGAACTCTACAAGCTCCCGTCCGACGCCACGATGCACGACCTTTTCAAAGCGAGGGACGCCGATTTCACGCGGGGGCTGCAAACGAAGCGCGAGGCTTTCGAAACCTTCATCCCCTACTGGGAGATGGAAAACGGAAAGCTGAGTAAACTGACGTTTTTAGCCGTCGAGCTGGGATTCGGGCTTCCCAGAAGCCGCAGCGGATGGCCCGCTCCGGCTAAGGACTCCTCGATTCTTGAACAGTTGGCGGAGCTTTCGGCTCCTTTCGGCCTCGAACTCGAAATCACCGGAAACCGCGCTGAGGCAATACTGCCGTAAGCGCTTGCTGTTCGAACGCCCCGAGTGAAAGGAGGGAGCCACGGGGAAAACGCATGGGGAAAAGACCGACCTGTACGCCGTGATTGATCCGAGGCTGCGGAGGATGAGCAGACGGCCCGGGGTGTGCGGAGTGCGAACGAGGAGCGGCGGATCGCCGAATGCGGAGGGCGAAGAGTCGAACCGGAAGTTCCGCAGCGCACGATACGGCGCGCGCACTATGGAAAGGCGCTGGAGAACACGAAGCGCCGCTGTTCGATGCCAAATGGAAGTACAACAAGGAGGGAAAACATGAAAAAGTTTCGTACGCTTTCAGCGCTGTTGTTGGTATCCTTCGTCGTCCTGCTCGCATGCGCTCCTGCGTTCGCCGGCGACCGCACGTTGCACCTGAGCACTTTGGCCCCCCTCACCACGGTGGATCCGCATTCGACCGTCAATATTCAGGACAGAATGGTTCTTATGCAAATTTTCGAACCGCTCTTCCGTCAGAACGAGGCCACCGGAGAATACGAACCCCGCGTCGCCGAAAGCTACGCCGTCGGCGAAGACGGCCTTTCCTACACGTTTGCTCTCCGTAAGGGCGTCAAGTTCCATAACGGCGAAGAGGTGAAGGCGAGCGACGTGGTCTTCTCGTTCAAGCGCGCCGCGACCAACCCCAAGGTGAGAAGCTACCTCGCCGCCATGGCCGACGTGAGCGCTTCCGACGATTTCACCGTAGTGGTCAAGCTGAAGCAGCCCAACGCGGCGTTCATCAACAACCAGACCAACATCATGATCATAAGCCGGAAGGAAGTCGAAGAACAGGGAAGCGAGTTCGGCACGAAAATAACCCTGTCCGGCACGGGCCCGTACTACTTCACCCAGCTCAAGCACGACGTCGAGTGGACCTGCGAGGCGTTTCCCGACTACTATCGCGGCGTAGCCCCTATCAAGAAGATCTATTACGTTCCCATCATCGAAGCCTCGGCGGGCCTGATCGCCTTCGAATCGGGCGAGCTGGACTGGTACATCGCTCCCATCGCCAACTGGAGCGCGCTCACCTCGAATCCCGCGTTCAAGACGGAACTCGTCCCGGCGAATCACATCTCCTTCGTCGCCATCAACTATCTGCACCCGCCTCTTGACGACGACAACATACGCCTCGCCATCGCCTACGCGATCGACAAGGAAGCCATGAACATCGCCTGCTACGACGGACACGCCGTCGAGGCCGACTTCATGATCCCGCCTCAGAACACCGGAGCTCCGACGCAGGGCGTCGTCTACAACTACGACCCCGAAAAGGCCAAAGAGTACGTTGCGAAATCCGCCTACCCCAAGGGAACGCACCTCGGCGCAATCAACTGCTCGGCGGGCGGATACTTCGAAAAGATGGCCCAGGTGCTCCAGAGCAATCTTGCCGACATCGGGCTGACCTGCGACATCAACCGCCTCGACTCGGGAACCAACCTCGAAATGTCGCGCTCTCAACGCTTCGATATGCTCTGCACCGGTTTCGCTCCCAACGGCGACTATGAAAGCGCGCGGTTGTACTCCTACACCAAGTCCGTCGGCTCGTTCTACGTCAAATACGAAGGCGACAAGTTCGACTACAAAACGATGGACGAGCTTTGGGACGCCGGTATCGCCACCTCCGACGTCGCCGAGCGGCAGAAGATATACAGCAAGCTTTCCGACTGGATCGCGAACACCGCGACAATGTTGCCCGTCTTCCACAAGGTGCAGCCTTACGTGTGGAATCCGGAGTTGAAGATCCCCGTAAACTACCCGAACTACCCTCAGGTGTACGAGTGGTCGTGGGCGGAATAATCGCGCGGTAAACCCGCATGACCGACGGCGGAAGAGAGGCGCGGCTCTTCCGCCGTTTTCCGCAGGTTTCTCCGCGCAACGCTTCGTTTCGAACACGGTACGGGCCGCGTAGTCCGTGAATTTTCAAACGGAATCGGAAGAACTGAACAAAGGGGGGTATGCATTTGCATCGCTTTCTCATCAAACGACTTCTCATGATGATTCCTATCGTCATCGGGGTATCGTTTCTGATCTTCGTCATCATCGACATGATTCCCGGAGACCCCGGCTCAAGCCTTCTGGGGGCGGGCGCCCGCCAGGAGGACATCAACATGATGAACGAAGAACTCGGCTACAATCGACCCCTTCTGCAGCGATACGGGAAATACATGTACGACGCCGTATTCCGTCTGGATCTGGGGAAATCCTACGCCACGAAGAAGCCTGTCATCACGGAGGTTGCAAACCGCCTCCCGATCTCTCTGGCCGTGGCCTTCAACGCGATCTTCTTCTCCCTGGTGTTCGGCGTTCCGTTGGGAGTGCTCTCCGCGGTGAAGCAGAACACGCTCTTCGACCGTATTCCGACGGGCATCGCGCTCTTGATGGCGTCGCAACCCGCGTTCCTTATCGGGCTCGTCCTCATGCTGATTTTTTCGCTGCGTCTCGGCTGGTTCCCGGCAACCGGAGTCGCAAGCTGGAAGAGCTACATCATGCCCATGATCGCCCTTGGACTTCCGTACGGTGGACGGCAGCTGCGTTTCACCCGTTCCAGCATGCTGGAGACCATCCGCCAGGACTACGTCCGCACGGCGAGGGCGAAGGGAGCGAGCGAACGCATCGTCATCTGGAAGCACGCTATGAAAAACGCGCTCCTGCCGGTCATTACGGTCGCCGGCAACAGCTTCGGCATTCTCATCGGAGGGGCGATCGCGACGGAAACTCTGTTCGGCCTTCCGGGTCTGGGCTCCTTCATCGTGGCCGGCATCAGGCAGAAGGACGTTCCGGTGGTCACCGGGGGCATCATCATCTTCGCCGTGATCTTCTCGTTCGTCATTCTCGCGGTGGATCTCTCGTACGCCTTCGTCGATCCAAGGATCAAGGCGAAATACTCCGGGAGGAGGGGATAAGATGGCCGCCTCGACAAACGGCGCGACACCCGGCGTCATGATCTTCAAAAAGGAGAGCCGCTGGAAGGAGGTGTGGCGCAGGCTGAAGAAGGACCGCCTGGCCATGTTCGCCCTCGCGGTCATCAGCGCGATGATTCTCGTGGCCGTCTTCGCCGATCTGATCGTTTCCTACGAGAGCGCGCTGAAGATGAATCTGCGGCTGAAACTGGCGCAGCCGTCGGCGGCGCACTGGTTCGGCTGCGACGGCTACGGACGCGACCTGTTCGCGCGCTGCATTCACGGAGCGAGAGTCTCTCTGAGCATCGCCTTCTCCACGGCGTTCGCCACGCTCGTGGTCGGCAGCCTGATCGGCGCGCTGGTAGGGTATGTGGGAGGCAAGCTGGACGATATCGTCATGCGCGCCCTGGACATCTTCTCCGCCATTCCGTCCATTCTGCTCGCCATGGCCATGGTCGCGGCGCTGGGCTCCGGCATCGTGAACATCTGCATCGCCATCTCGCTGACCAACATTCCGGGGTTCGTCCGCATCGTCCGCTCCTCGGTGCTGAACATCGCCGAACAGGAGTACATCGAAGCCGCGCGCGCGGGCGGAACCTCCACGCCGCGGATTCTCGTCAAGCACGTACTGCCCAACGCGGTGGGAACCATCATAGTGCAGACCACCGCCAACGTCGCGTCCATGATCCTGATCGCGGCCACTCTGAGCTTCCTCGGGCTGGGCATCAACCCGCCGCAACCGGAATGGGGAGCGTTGGTCAGCGAGGGAAAGGAATTTTTGCGGACCGCTCCGCATCTGATTCTCTTCCCGGGCCTTATGATCTGCATCGCTTCTTTTTCCATGAGCATCCTCGGCGACGGCCTGCGCGACGCGCTCGATCCGCGCCTGAGAACGTGAGGCGGAGGAGGATATCATGACGGAGCATCTTCTATCGGTAAAGAACCTGTCGGTGCAGTACAAAACCGACCTTGAAACCGTCTATGCCACCAACAACATCGCTTTCTCCCTGAAAAAAGGGGAGACGTTCGGCC